>JANOAP010000699.1:0-16895 GCA_031411175.1 Rhodoferax sp.
CCACCGCCACCGAATCTTCCAGATCCAGAATCGTTGACAGCGCGGCTTCGATCACCAGGTCGCTCACGCCAGCCCCGTCTGTTTTTCCGATGGCGGTGCTGCGGTCAATCTGGATGTCCAGATGCAGGCCATTGTGTTGCAGCAGCACGGCGGAGGGTGCCGACATCTTGCCCTGGTAGCCGATGAATTGCTTGACGTCTGCCAGACCGCTGCTCTTGCCACCCTTGAGCGCCACCACCAGCTTGCCACCCCTCACGCTGTAGCCCACAGAATCAATGTGCGAGCCCTTGGCCAGGGGTGCGGTGCGGTCCAGCACGTAGCGCGCGTACTCAATGACCTTGGCACCGCGCACGGGGTTATAGCCCTTGCCTTTTTCTGCGCCACCGTCTTCAGAGATCACGTCGGTGCCGTACAGCGCGTCATACAGGCTGCCCCAGCGGGCGTTGGCGGCGTTGAGCGCGTAGCGGGCGTTGAGGATAGGCACCACGAGCTGCGGGCCGGCCTGTTTGGCCAGTTCGTCATCCACGTTGCTGGTGGTGGTCTTGACGTTTTTCGGCACGGGCACCAGGTAGCCAATCTTTTCCAGAAACGCCTTGTAGGCTTTCATGTCACTGACCGGCCCCGGGTTGGCCTTGTGCCACGCATCCAGCGCGGTCTGCAGGCGGTCGCGCTCGGCCAACAGGGCGATGTTCTTGGGGGACAGGTCGGCCACTATGGCGTCAAAGCCCCTCCAGAACGTGGCGCTGGCCACACCGGTGCCAGGCAGCACTTTGTCTTCGATGAGCTGGTACAGGTTGGTGGCAACTTGCAAGCGGTGAACGGGGGTGCGGGCGGTCATGAAGGGTTCCTATAACGAGGTTGACGAGATTGGCAAATTCAAAAAAACGAAAGGACATCGCGCAGGCTGGTGCCCGTGCGGGTGGGCTGGGTGCCCAGTTCTTCAAACGGTGCGTTGGCGCGGTTCACCCACAGCGTGGGGTAACCGTACCAGGTGGCGGCCAGGGCGTCCCAGCTGTTGCTGCTGACAAACAGGGTCTGGCTGGCCGGGATGCCGGTGGTCTGCGGCCCCAGCGCATAAGCATCAGGGTGGGTTTTGTATTTGCGGATCGGGTCCACACTGATGACGTGGTCCAGCAGGTCTTCCAATCCAGCCGATTTGACCGCCAAATTAAGCATGGGCGCATCACCATTGCTCAGGGTGCCCGTCACGATGCCTTTGGCCTTGAGTGCGGCCAGCACGTCGCGGTTTTCAGGGAAGGCGCTCAGGTGGCGGTACTGGTTCATCAAAGCGTCTACACGTGAGTCCAGAGCATCAAATGTGCCACTAGCCCCCGTAGAATATACTGTAGTAGCTATTTTTTTAATAGCGTATACAAGGGCAGACCGCGTCAATTCCCAAAACGGCTTGTAGTGCGCGCCATGGTTGCTGGTGGTCACCAGCCGGGTGTATTCAATCTGCTTGTCGCGCCACAAGATGCTCAGGGCTTGCCCATGGCCGGGGAAAAGTTGCTCAGCCAGCAAGCCCACGCTGTACACGTCAAACAAGGTGCCATAGGCATCGAATAGGACGGCGCGTGGTGCTGCGACAGGTTTTTGACTGGCCTTGGGTTTGTCCATGGCATCACTATATTCGACACCTCATCGGTCATTATTGGTTAATCAATTGCAATATTGATAACAAAAACCAACCTAATGCAATAAGCTGTTCGCTGGGTCGCTGGGTCGCTGGGTCGCTGGGTATAAGCCAAGCCAAGCCTGCTGGCGAGTTCGCTCTGAGGTGAGGGCGAGTCAAGGGGGCGAATGAAGCCCGCTTATTTGTAAAACGCCTCGACTTTGCCCTTGAGCTTGATCAGCATCGGCCTGCCCTTGCGGTCTACCGTCTTGCCTGCGGGCACCTTGACCCAGCCTTCGCTGACGCAGTACTCGTCCACATCAAACCGCTCCTTGTCGTTAAAGCGGATGCCGATGTCATGTTCAAACACAGCGGCGACGTGATGCGGGCTGCGTGCGTCGGTGGACAAATGGTCGGGTAGTGCAGGGCGCGGGGTAGCTTCGGTCATGGGGGTCTTTGGGGCGATTGGAATGAACAGGTTTCACTTTGGAGTGAATCCTGCCCATTTTCCCGCATTTGTGTCAGGTCACCACTTTCTTGACATGCTTGGGTGACATGGGCAAATGGCGCAAACGCTTGCCCGTGAGTTGAAACACCGCGTTGGCAATGGCCGGTGCCACACACAGCACCCCAATTTCTCCCATGCCCGTGGGCGGGGCACTGGAGGGAACAATCTGGGTGTGAATCTCGGGCACGTCGCTCATGCGCAGCACCGGGTAATCATGGAAGTTGGACTGAACCATGGCACCGTTCTGCACGTTGAGTTCTTCGATAAGTGCCAAAGACAAGCCAAACACTGCCGCACCCTCAAGCTGGGCCCGCACGTTGTCGGGCTGAATCACCAGGCCCGGATCAACCGCAATCCAGTAGTTGTGAACCTTGATTTTTCCGGTGCTGCGGTTCAGGGACACCTCAACCACACCGGCGGATACGGAGCCGTGATAATCGGCAAAAGCGATGCCCAGGCCGCGACCCTTGCGTTTGCGCTTCCAGTCTGACATTTGCGCGGCAGCACGCAAGACGGCAAGTGCGCGGGGGTCATCTTTGGCCAGTTCAAGCCGCATGGCCAGCGGGTCAAGCCGCTTGGCGAGGGCGAGCTCGTCAATAAATGACTCGATAGCGAATTTGTTGTAGCCCGCACCAATGCCGCGCAACGCATGCACCCGCATGCCACGCATTTCGCGAACGCCTTCGGCCAACACGTTGGGAATGCCGTAATGCAGCAAGTCCATGCCGGCCCAGCCGATGTAATCTTTGCCGCCCGTCGCCTGAAAGCGCGGAGGCGACGCCACCGCGTCCACGTTCTCAGCCACCAGCCGGTGACGCCAGCCGGTGACCTCGCCAGAGGCACTCAGGCCAGCGCGCAAGACGTGGTGCGTCATGGGGCGGGGGCGGGCGGCCGCCATGTCGTCCTCACGGGTCAAAATCAGTTTGACGGTTTTTTTGCTGGCGTTCGCAATCACCACCGCCTGGGCCACGATGTCGGAGGCAATGCGCCGGCCATAGCCCCCTCCCAGCAATTGCTGGTTAATGGTGATCTTGTTGGGCGTCGTCTTGAGCACGCCGGCCGCCACAACGCTGGCCAGGAAGGCAAACTGGCTTCCGACCCACAGCTCGGCAGACTGGCCGTCTTCTGCCACTTTAGCCACGCAATTCATGGGCTCCATTTGTGCGTGGTAGCAATGCTCTGACGAGTAGGTTGCTTCAATGACCTTGGCCGCGGATCCCAATGCGCCAGCAGCGTCACCCCGCTTGAAGAAGTCCAGGGCCTTGGCGCTGGCATCCTGCCCGTGGCGCGCATATTCTTCTTTGGCTTTGTCGGAGTCAAAAGCGGCGGCGGCGACACCGGTGGTGTTCCAGGTGACCTTGGCCTTGAGCAGGTTGCGGGCCAGCCGGGTCGCCTCAACCGTGGTGCCAATCACCGCCACACCAAAAGGTAAAGACAAAACCTGCGTGACACCCGGCACGGCCAGCGCCTCGGCGGTGTTGACAAAATCGGGTTTGACACCTTCGGTCGGGGATTCGAGCACGCTGGCATAGACCATGCCGGGCACCGACACGTCGATGCCAAACTTGGCGCTGCCATTGACCTTGGACGCCACATCACTGCGGCCAATGTCTTTCTTGCCGATGAGCCGGTATTGCTCTGGCTTCTTGAGATCTGCCGGGGCGATTTTGGGTAATTCGGCGGGCAGTTCCGCAAATTTGGCGACGTCCCCATAGCTGATGCGCTGGCCGGATTTGGCGTGGATCACTTTGCTGGCTTCGGTGCTCAGCTCGTCCACCGTTACATTCCATTTGGCCGCAACGGCGTCCAGTAAAACCCGCCGCGCCTGCGCACCCGCCATTCGCAAGGGCGTGAAATACCCGGGCACGGCGATGCTGGCCAACGACGCCTGTCCACCGTTGAGCAGTGGATGCGGGTTGCCAAATACCTTGGGGTTGAGCGGCGCATACTCGGCCCTGACCTTGGACCAGTCGGCATCAAGCTCTTCAGCCAGGATCAGCGGCAGGGCCGTGAGGGTGCCCTGCCCCATTTCGGCAACGGGCGCAAAGATGGTGATGACGTCATCTGTGCCAATAGTGACCCAGGCGTTCGCTTTGATGCCACCCTCTGCTGCTTGCGCTTCCGTGGCAGAAGTTGCCAAACCTCCACCCAGCGCCAGAGAAAAAGTCAGACCTCCGGTTGCAGAAAGAAAGCTGCGACGGCTGAGCTTGCCCGCCAAGGCAGGGGCAACAGCGGCAGTGGTTTCGGACACTTCGGTTTGAATGGATGTGTTCATGGCTCAAGCCTCCTTCGCAGCGCGTTGAATGGCCTTGACGATGCGCTGGTAGGTACCGCATCGACAAATATTGCCGTCCATGTGTTTGACGATTTCTTCGCGCGACGGGTTTTTCTTTTTCGCCAGCAGCGTGGCCGCCTGCATGATTTGCCCGGATTGGCAATAGCCGCATTGCGGCACCTGCTCTGCCACCCACGCCTTTTGCAGTTTGTGGTCACTGTTGGCAGACAAGCCCTCAATGGTCGTTATGGCCTTGCCGACCACCGTCGAAACCGGTGTGACGCATGAGCGCACTGCCTCGCCGTTCACATGCACGGTGCACGCGCCACACAGGGCCATGCCGCACCCGAATTTGGTGCCCGTGAGTTGAAGGTGTTCCCGGATGACCCATAGCAAAGGGGTGGCAGGTTCGACATCGACATTGGCCGACTTGCCGTTGACAGAGATGGATAGCATGCTCATGAAAGTGCCTTTGTAGGTTGCAAGGGCAGGTACGAATATGCGGTGGTGCCCCTCTATGATTCTAGCCAGCGACCCCCCCGGACAGAAGTCAGAAGTAACGAGGGTTTACACCGACGGAAAACACATTTTCAGCGCTGCATCAGTGCGGGGCAGCCGCCTGAAAGTGCATGCCATCCATCACCTTGAGCGCAGCAGCAATCAACGGCGTGAACGCCATCTGTTTCAGCACATCACGCTGCAGGTCGATACCCGGCGCAATCTCAAACAGTTCGATACCATCCGCCGTTAACCGGAAACTTGCGCGCTCGGTCAGGTACAGCACCTGCTGCTGGCGCACAAGGCTTTGCGGACCGCTGAAGGTGATCTGCTCCACCTGACTCACCAGCTTTTTCACACTGCCTTGTTGCAGCACCTGCATCTGGCCGTCACCCGTTTTCAGCTTGACGCCCTTGGCCGCCAGCGTGCCGCAGAACACCACCTTGCGCGCGTTCTGCGCGATGTCGATGAAGCCCCCAGGGCCGACGGTCAGGCCCCCCAGGCGCGAGACGTTGACGTTGCCCTGCGCATCAAACTCGCCAAAACCCAGAAAGGCAATGTCGAGCCCGCCACCGGCATAGAAGTCGAACTGCGTGGCCGCGTCCAGCATGGCGGATGCATTGCGCGCGTAGCCAAACAGCACGCCGTCCATCAGCGTGCCGCCATAGGTGCCGTGCTCAATCGTCTGGTAAATGCGGTGCTGCTCGCCGCGCGCTGCGATCAGCTTGGCTACCGCGTCGGGCACGCCCACGCCGTAGTTGACGACCGGGCGCACCTTGCTGGTGTTGAACAGTTCCATGGCAGCGCGGCGTGCCACGGCCTGGCGCTCGCTGAAGGCTTCGAGTGCGAAGGCCTGTTCAGCCTGATGATCCGCCAGCTCACTGCGCAAGCGTGCCTCGCCGGTCAGTTCGCCGCTTAGCGCGGGGTCAAACGGAATGTCGTAACTGGCTTGCTGCTGTGGGTCAACAACGATGGCGTCAACCCAGGCGGCGGGTATGCGCACCTCCCGCGCTGTCAATGCGCCACGCGGTAGGCGTTCCTTCACCTGCACGATGACCTTGCCGCCGCTGTTGCGCGCAGCCAGCGCGAGCGATTGCGAATCCAGGTTGGCCGCTTCGTGCTCAAAGCTGATGTTGCCGTCTTCGTCTGCACTGCTGGCGCGCACGATGGCCACGTGGATGGGGAAGGGCTTGTAGCGCAAGTATTCGCGCCCGTCCATCTGCACCACCTCACTCAGATCGTCTTTGGCTGACGCGTTCATGCGGCCACCGCCCAGGCGCGGGTCGCACACCGTGCCCAGTCCCACATGGGTGAAGAGGCCGGGTCGGCCCGCGCCGATTTCGCGCATGAGCTGGCTGGACACGCCACCGGGCAGGATGTAAGCCTCAATCTTTTCTTCTTCGGCCAGGCGCTGCATGGCAGGTGACCACACCCAGTGGCCGCCAATGACACGCTGGACCAGGCCTTCGTGCGCGAAGCAGTTCATGCCCTTGGTCTTCTTGTCGCCAATGCCCAGCGCGTGGACCATGGTCAGCCTGCGCGGAGTCTGTGTGGCCAGAAAGCGCGCCTGCACCGCTTCAAACACACACGTGGCTTCCATGAGGCCACCACCACCACCCATCAAGCCAACAGTGTCACCATCACAAATGAGTCCGGCGGCCTGCACCGGGCTCATGAATTTACTGTTGCTCATGGGTTCACCGATTCACATCAAACAGCGCCGCACCTTTTTTCATCACGCTCCTGGCGATCACCGTGCGGTGGATCTCGCTGGTGCCGTCAAAGATGCGGTAGATGCGGGCGTCGCGGTAGTAGCGCTCGATGGGCAGCTCCTTGCAAAAGCCCATGCCCCCAAAGATTTGCACGGCGCGGTCTACCACGCGGCCCAGGGTTTCGGCGGCGTGCACCTTCACCATGGCAATCTGCTCGCGCGCGTCAAAGCCCTGGTCCAACATCCACGCGGCGTGGTAAACCATCCAGCGGGCCGCGTTGATCTCGACCACGCTGTCGGCGATTTGCTGTTGCACCATCTGGAAGTCACCAATCGTCTGGCCAAACTGCTTGCGCTGGCCGGCGTAGTCCACCACCAACGCCAGCACGTGGCTGGCCTTGCCCACGGCGCGCGCCCCTACCTGCGCCAGACGCACCACGTTGAGCGCACCCATGGCCAGCTTGAAGCCCTGGCCTTCTTCGCCCAGTAGCGACAGGGGCTCCAGCGGCACGTTGTCAAAAAACAATTCCAGGTGCGGCGTGCCGCGCAAGCCCATCATCTTCTGGTCTTTGCCCACGGTGAAACCCGGCAGGCCTTTGTCCACCATGAACATGCTGATTTCTTTCTCACCAGTCTTGGCTGACACGAGGAAAAAGTCGCTCCACTCGCCATCGCTGATGAAATGCTTGCTGCCGTTGAGCACCCATTGGCCTTTGTCATTGCGTTTGGCGTTGGTCTTGATACCGGCGGCGTCCGAGCCCGCACCCGGTTCGGTGATGGCGATGGCGCAGGTGCGTTTGCCTTCGACCGACGGCTTCAGCCAGCATTCGATCTGATCGCCCTTGCAATGCAGAAGCGGTTCGTACACATTGCCGAAGGCGCGGCGGATCAGGTAATCAGTGGTGTGGCCAAACTGCTCTTCGCACAAGATGCGGTCCAGGTTTGACAGACCGCCGCCACCGAGTTCAGCGGGCATGTTCAGGGCGTACAAGCCCAGTTCTTTGGCCTTGCTGTGAATGGCCAGGGCTTTGTCGTGGGTCAGCTGGCCTTCGTTTTCGAGCCCGTCTTCCAGGGGCTTGAGTTCTTCGGCGATGAATCGACGGATGGTGTCGATCATCATTTTCTGTTCGTCGTTGAGGGAGAAGTCCATGGTGTGTCTCGGAGGTGCAGGAAAAATATTTCAAAAAAACGGTTCAGGGTCAGCTACGCAAAATAGGGACGGCTGACCGCGAGGCACATGCGTGCCCATTCAGATGGGCTGGCGTGTGCTTCACGCGCCAGATTCACCACTTCAACGCTGATGGGCAAGTCGGCTGGCAGTGTGGCGAACAGGCCCTTCAAATCAATGCTTCCTTCGCCCGGCAGCAGGCGCTCGCAGCGTGCGGTGTGAATCATCTGCTCGGTGGTGAAGTGCGTACCCGTCACGGCATCGCAAATCTGGGCGTAGTGCAGCAGCTCACGCGGAATGGCGCGAACGTCGGAAAGCAGGGTGGTGGAACGGCCAAAGTGCAGTGCGTCTACCAGAATGCCCGCATTGGCCGGTTTGCCCGCGTTGTGGACGATGCGCAGGGCCGACCTGGCGTCGGGCAAGGCAGTCCACGGCATGAACTCCAGGTCGGCCGTCATGCCATACGGCTTCATGACCTCACACAGGCGTGCGTAGTTGGCGGTCAGGCGCGCTTCATCTGTGTCGTCGCCTGCCACCAGAATCGCTTTGGCCTTAAGTGCCGCACCGGCGTCATACAGGGCGTCCCAGGTGTGCGGGTCAAAGTGTTCGTTGATGCGGATGATTTCGAGGTCGAACACGCCCACGCCCGTGTCGTTCTGCGCAGCCAACGTCTCACGCAGCACATCAGGCTGCCCCAGCAAATGCTGCTGTGGTGCGCCGGCCGCGTTGGGCCACAGGCGCAGGCCCACGAAAGCGTAGCCGTGCGCCGCTGCGATCCGAATCGCCTCGGGTGGCGTGCAGCGGTGTGAGGTGAGATAGGCTAGCGAATAAATGCGGGGCATGGTGGACTTACTTCAGTGGTGACACTGCGGTCGGCATCGCAATGGTGGAAACCATGTTTGTGGTCAGGTGGGCCGGCCCGCCCTTGGGTGGCCAGATGCCTTGTGCCACGGCTTCAGCCCGCGCCTTGCTGCGTGCGTCCAGGGTGGAGTAAGCCCAAATATTGGTAAACCGCAGCGGCCCGTCCAGCGCGACCATGGCCACAACACAGGGCGAGATTTTCTCGCGCAGCGGCACGTACTGCTCCCACAAATCAATCGTGGGCATCAAGCCGCCCGGCTTGATGCCGTAGGTGCGAATCTCGTACACCGGGCCGCTGATGCCTGACTCGGCGCTGGGCCGCACCGGCTTCATCCACGGAAAGCCCTGGTAGCTCTGCTGCGCCAGGCTCTGGAACACGGCACCACAACCCAACGGGTCGGGGCTCTTCTGCGTGCGTTCGCGTTCCCCGTGCAGCCAGGCCAGATCGGCAAAGCCGCGCAAAACAATCATCTGGTTGAGCTGGCCAATGTCGGTGAACCAGCAGCCCAGCAGTTCGCCTTGAGCGTCCGGGTTGCTGCAGTAGGCTTGCACCTGGGTGGCAGCCTGCGCGGCCGTGCCAAACGGCAGGGTCATGGTGGCGAGTTCGTAATACATGGATGAGTTTCCTGGGTGTTTGTTAAGTGAATGGGCCGGTTTGGATAAGGGCGCGGAGAGGCTCATACCAGGAACACCGCAGAACCGGCTTTGCCGGGCTGCTGGTGTTGCCCCCTTGAGGGGGGAGCGGCGCTAGCCGCTTCGGGGGGAGTCCAACAGCATGCTGGGCAGCCAGATAGCCAAACGTCATGGCCGGCCCCAGCGTGATGCCGCCACTGGGGTAGTTGCCGCCCATCATGCTGCTCATGTCGTTGCCACCGGCATATAAGCCCGCAATGGGCTGGCCTTGCGCATCAAGCACCTGGGCGTGGTGGTTGACCTTGAGCCCGGCGAAGGTGCCCAGGCTGCCAACGACCACCTTGACGGCATAGAAAGGCCCCCGCAGAAGCGGTGCCATGCAGGCGTTCTTGAAGCCGCGTGCCTGTGCGCCCGCCGCGTCGCCCTGCATGCGGTTGTAGGGTGTTTCGCCTTTTGAAAAGTCGGTGTCCGTGCCGGTATTCGCCAGTTGGTTATAGCGTTCCACGGTGGCCTGCAAGCCTTGCGCGTCGATGCCACAGGTGTCGGCCAAGTCCGGCAGGGTGTTGGCGCGTTTCAAATAGCCATTGCGAAGCAGAACACCCATCGGCATCGGCGCGGGCTTGACTGCGCCCAGGCCATAGCGGCGTACGAAGGCATGGTCGCAGACCAGCCAGGCCTGAACCGGTTGACCAGCAGGTGTGGCCTTGATCAGGTCGCTGATGAAGTCGTGGTACGAGTCGGCCTCGTTGGTGAAGCGCTGACCTCGGGGCGTGACGGCAATCAGCCCCGGCTTGCCGCGCTCGATGAGGTGCGGAAAGTGCGCCACGCTGCCGTCTTTGCGCGGAACCAGCGACACCGGCGCGAGCGCGGCGGCCTGCATCAGGTCGCGGCTCACCACGCCGCCTGCGGCCTCGCCCAGCCGCAAGCCATCACCGGTGTTGCCGCGAGATGCGGCTGACCAATGCTCCCGGCCCGTGGGCGCGTGGGGTAGCAATGCCTGTCGACGTGCCACGTCGTGCGGAAAGCCGCCGCAGGCGAGCACCACGCCACACCGTGCGCGAACCTCAACGTCGCCTTGCGGGCTGTCAATGACCGCGCCGGTTACCCGACCGTGCTCTGTCAACAGCCGCCGCGCGGTGTTGCGGGTGCGAATCTCGACGCCTTTGGTGAAGGCCGAAGCGGCCAGCCCCGCCACCATCGCGTTGCCATTGACCAGGCGCATGCCACGGCCATGCAGCAGCAGGTCGCGCCCATGGCGCAGCACCAGTTTTGTGACGTGCCAGAACGACGCGGGGGAGTGCGTGGCGTTCAGAAAGTGGCGCAGCTCGGCACCGGACGCAATGCCCATGCCCCACAGGGTTGTCTCGGGCAGTGGGGGTTTCAGCGAAGCGATCTTATCGCCCAGCTTGCGGCCGTCAAAAGGAGCGGCGCAAATGGAGCGCCCGCCCACAGACGCATCCGGCGTGCGCCCATGGAAGTCGGGGATGGCGTTGCCGTCAATGAATTGCAATGCCGTTTGGGAGCGGAAGAACTCGACCATCTTCGGGCCGCTCTCCAAAAACATCCGCGCTAGCGCTTCGTCAAATTGGGGGCCGAGCTCATGGCGCAAGTAAGACAGGGGTTGGGCGATGTCTTCCACCAAACCCGCAGCCACCGCCAGCGGGTTGCGCGGTACCCACATCCAGCCACCCGACCAGGCCGTGGTGCCGCCGTAGTGCGGGTCTTTCTCCACTACCAGTACCTTTAGGCCCAGATGCGCGGCGGTCACCGCCGCAGACAGGCCGCCCGCACCGGAGCCTACGACCAGCAGGTCAACGGATTCAACGGGCAAGGCCATACAGCTCTCTGGAATACCTTCGCTCTGGAGGGCTGGGGTGCGTGCTTGCTTGGAGCGGTCCGGCGCAGCGCTCATGGCGCGTAGATGGGCGTGGCCAGCGCCTGGCGGCCCACGTCGGGCAGGCGTTTGTTGAAAAACGGTGAGGCACCGCTGGCAGCCGCCAATTGCGCGGCGGTGGCCAGCAGGTCGGTCGCCAGTGAACGCATCTTCTCTTCGGTAAAGCGCACCGTAGGCCCCGCAATGGTGATCACGCCCATAGGCGGCTGGCCGTTCAGCCGCACGGGTGCGCCCATGGCGTTCAGGCCCGCCGTGAAGGTCTCCTGCGTCAGGCTGTAGCCCTGGGCACGGGCGTGACGCACGCAGTCCAGCATGGCTTGCAGGCTGGATGGCGCGTTGGGGCCGTAGTCGGCAGACTGGCCCAGACCCTGCTGCGCCACAAGAGCCAGGGCCTGGTCGTCGGGCAGTGCCAGCATCCAGGCGTGGCCGGACGCCGAGCAGCTCAGGCGTGCGTCGCTGCCCATGTCGGGGTCATAGCGCAAGCCCTGGCGCGCGCCCTGAGCCCGCGCCACCCAGGTTAGCCGGGTGCCGTCAATCACGGACAGGCGCACCAGCTCGCCCGAGATTTCGGCCAGCCGGTCCAGCAGAGGCTGGGCGATATCCACAATGCCGGTGTTGCCGAGATAGCTCAGGCCCATGGCCACCAGCTTGGTAGTCAGCACATAGTCGCCATGGTTGCGCGCCTGGCGCACATAGCCACACTTCACCAGATCGGTCAGCAGGCGGTGTGCGCCACTGCGCGGTATGTTGAGCTGGTCGGCAATGGCCGCCATCTCAAGGCCATGGCCATGCTGGGACAGGAGTTCCAGAATGCCGAGGGTGCGCTCGAGTACGCCGCTCATGATGCTGCTCCCAAGTGAACTATTGAACCCGCGCGGGCTGCCACATCCACCGCCAGCGTGGCTTGCAGCGTGCGCAGACCGTCCAGCGCGCTGCACAGCGGTGCCTCGGTGCCTTCAATCACTGCCTTGAAGTGCGCCAACTGACGGGTGTACGGATCTGCCTTGTGCACAAAGGTTTGCTCGCGCGTGATCTCGGCATGCCAGCTGCGTTCACCCCGGTAGTTCCACAGTGCCAGGTCGGGGAGCGAGAGCGAGCCGTGCGTGCCCGCAATGAAGTGCGACTGCACGTTCTGGCGCGGGTACTGGTCTTGCTCGCCCGCGCAGAAGTCCCAGCAAAAGGGTGACGTTGCCGTGTCTGACAGCACCACGGTGCCTAAAGCGCCGCTGGCAAAACGCAGCACAGCGGCGGATGTGTCCTCCACCTCAAAACCTCGCACCGCATTGCTGCTGACGGCCTGCACGGTTTCGATCTCACCCAGAAAGAAACGCAGCATGTCGATCTCGTGAATCAGGTTGATCAGGATCGGCCCACCGCCTTTTTGCCGCCGCCACGGTGCGTCAAAGTACCCATCAGGTTTGAAGACGGTTGCCATGACATTGACGGTGACCACGCGGCCCAGTCGGCCTGACTCAACCACATCGCGTGCGCGGCGGTTGATCGGGTTGTAACGGCGGTGGTGGCCCACCAACACAGCCACGCCGGTGCGCAGCTGCGCATCCACCAGCGCCTGCGCTTCCGCCACCGTATTGGCCACCGGCTTCTCCACCAGTGCAGCCACGCCATGTTCCAGGCAATCCAGCGCAATGGGCACATGAGTGTCATTGGGCGTGGCCACGATGGCACCCTGTGGCTTGACCGCGTTCAGCATGGCGCGATGATCGGCAAACCACCGCACGTTCAGGCTGTCTGCCAATGCCCGACCGGCTTCGGTGGGGTCTGCAATGGCTGCAAGCGCCAAGTCATCGCTGCGTGAGATGCGGTCAATGTGAGTGCGCGCTATCACGCCAGCGCCTATCAAGGCGATATTGGTTTTCTGCATGGTGAGTCGCTTCAGATGTTTGAAGCGAAGTGTATCAAATACCAGAATTAAATTCAATAGTTGAATGATATTCTGAAAATTGGTAAGATGCTGACTATTTTCAACCCGCCGGTTGGCCTTGCCAGCCGGACCAAGCCCATGCCAGAACCCTTAAGCGGTGCCACCCGGGTCCACTTCATCGTGGGCGACCCGATTGCCCAGGTCAAATCCCCAGCGGGTGTGTCGAGGGCCTTCCATGAACGCGGTCACAACGCCTATGTGATGCCCGTGCACGTGGCCCCGGCGGCGCTGGCCGCCTGGCTGGCAGGCACATCTGTGGCCCAGAATGTGGACGGCATCATCGTCACGGTGCCGCACAAATTTGCGAGCTTTGATTTGTGCGCCACCACATCAGACCGCGCCGCCTTTCTGCACGCCGTCAACACCCTGCGCCGCAATGCCGATGGCACCTGGCATGGCGACATGTTTGACGGCCTGGGTTTTGTGTCTGCCATGCAGGACAACGGCTGCGATCCCGCAGGCAAAAAGGCTTTGCTGGTGGGCGCGGGCGGCGCTGGTTCGGCCATCGCCCATGCGCTGGTGATGGCCGGTGTGAGCCAGCTTGCCATTCATGACGAAGACACCACCCGGCCTACTACGCTGGTGGACCGCCTCTCGACGTTAGGGTACTGCCCGGTGACGCACGGCACGGCCGACCCGACCGGGTTTGATGTGGTGGTCAATGCCACGCCGGTGGGCATGCAGGCGTCGGACCCTTTCCCGCTGGACGTGAGCAAAATCACGCCCGCCATGTTTGTCGGCTGCGTCATCACCGTGCCCGCCGTCACCCCGCTGATTGCTGCTGCGCGTGCGAAGGGCTGCGCCACCATGACCGGCACCCACATGTTTGGCCGGGTGCGGGATTTGATGGTTGATTTTCTGGTGGGAGCGGCGTGATGCAGGTCACTCAAGCCCTCAAAGACATTTCAGAGTCCAGCACCTATGACCTGGTGGTGATTGGCGCGGGCGGTGCCGGCATGGCTGCGGCCCTGTTTGCAGCGATGGACGGCGCCAAGGTTTTGCTGGTGGAACACACCGGATTTGTGGGGGGTACCACGGCCTGGTCAGCGGGCACAACCTGGGTGCCGGGCACCCACCATGCCGCTGCCGTGAACAAGACCGACACGCTGGCCGAAGCTGCGCGCTACCTCACCAACGCCATTGGCGCGCGTTCGCCCGCAGCCCTGCGCCAGGCATTTCTGGACAACGGGCCGGTGGCCATCCAGAAGATGGAGACGCAGTCTGAAGTCAGGTTTCGCCCCTACCCCAAGCACCCGGATTACATCTCGGAACTGGGTGGCTCTACGCTCAATGGCCGCGCACTGGAGCCGCTGCCGTTTGACGGCAGATTGCTGGGCGACCTGTTCAAGCTGATACGCCCGCCCATCCCTGAGTTCACCGTGCTTGGCGGCATGATGGTGGACCGCACCGACATCAACCACCTGCTGGCCATGACGCAATCATTCGCGTCATTCAAGCACGCCATCAAGATACTGCTGCGCCATGGCATGGACAGGCTCGGCCATCCGCGCGGCACACGTCTGGTGATGGGCAATGCGCTGGTGGGAAGGCTGTTGTATTCGTTGTCTCGGCACAGAAACGTGTCGCTGGCGCTGCATACGTCGGTTGAGAAAATCGGGCGCGGTTTGAAGGGTGATGTGGGTGGCGTTGATACCGTCACGCTGCTGCAGGGCGGCGAACGTCGTTCCATCCACGTAAGCGGGGGTGTGGTGTTGGCCAGTGGCGGCTTCAACCGGCACGCCGTGTTGCGCAAAACCATGCTGCCCGGTATTGACGCCGCATGGTGCCCAGCCGCACCGGGCCACACGGGCTCGGCTCAAGATCTGGCGCGCGGCCTGGGAGCGCACTACGGCCCAAGCACCGACACCCACGCGTTCTGGGCGCCGGTGTCGATCCGCCCGCGGCCTGATGGCAGTCAGGCCGTCTTCCCCCACTTTGTGATGGACCGTGCCAAGCCTGGCATGTTGACGGTCAATCTGGCGGGGGAGCGCTTTGTGAACGAGAGCACTTCGTACCACCTGTTTGCGCTGGGCATGCAAAAGGCCAACAAAAGCGCGGCATCCATCCCCGCTTACTTGATCTGCGATGCCGATGCGCTGCGCAAATACGGCATCGGCATGGTCCGCCCCGGCTCAAAACCCGGTGACAAGGCGCTGGGGCCTTTTCTGGCGGACGGCTACCTCACGCAGGCCGACACACTGGCAGAACTCGCCCAAATGCTGGGCATGGATGCTGCAGGCTTGCAGACCAGCGTTGGCAAGATCAATGCGTATGCGCAAACGGGTGTGGACCTTGATTTCAATCGCGGCGTGACGGCCTACCAGCAAAACATTGGCGACCCGGCTTGGACCGGCAAGAACCCCAACCTGGGTGCGCTGACGCGAGCGCCGTATTTTGCGGTGCGTCTTTACCCGGGTGACATTGGTGCGTCCACCGGCCTGGCCACGGACGCACAGGCGCGCGCGCTTGATGAGGGCCAGCAACCCATTGACGGCTTGTACGCGGTGGGCAACGACATGCACTCCATCATGGGTGGCGTTTACACCGCGCCCGGCATCACCATTGGACCGGGGATTGTGTTCGCCTTTCTGGCCGCGCAGCACGCTGTAAGCAGGGCAGGCGCCAAGGGAAAACACTGATCACGGCGCGCAGGAAATGTCCGGTAATCAGCCTGAATCGTTGCAAGTTTCACCAGCCTATCGTCGCAAAATCCAACAGCTTTTAACACCACCAACACTTCAGGAGACTTACCATGAAAAAACGAAATGCTCTTAAATTAGTAGCTGCTTGCGCCCTGTTGGCTTGGGGTCAGGCCAATTATGCGCAGGATGTCATCAAGATTGCGAACATTGTGGAGCTGTCCGGCGGCGGTGCCAGCCCCGGCACGTATTTTCGCGATGGCATTGAGCTGGCGGTGAAAGAGATCAATGCGGCGGGCGGTATTCTGGGCAGGAAGATCGTGACCATGACGGCCGACACTCAGACCAACCCCGGCGTGGCCAAAGGCCTCACGCAAAAAGCAGTGGACGATGGCGCCTTCGCCATCTTTGGCCCGGTGTACTCCGGCTCCATCATGGTCAGCATGGCCGAAAGCCGCAAGGCCGAGATCCCGAACTGGACGGGCGGCGAAGCATCGGCCATCACGGCGCAAGGCAACCCTTATGTGTTCCGCACGGCGTTTGGCCAAGCTTTCTCTTTCCCCAAAATTGCCAAGTACATCGTCTCCAAGTACAAGACCATTGCCGTGGTGTACCAGAACAATGATTTCGGCAAGGGTGGGCGCGACGCCATCTTCAAAAACCTGGAAGGCACAAGTACCAAGATCCTGACGGACATCTCTACCGACCCCGGACAGGTGGACTTTTCGTCCGCCGTGATCCGCGCCAAGCAGGCGAACGCCGAGGCCGTGTTTGTGTATGTCACCGAAGAGGAATCTGCCCGCATCCTGCGCGAGTTCCGCAAGCAGGGCTGGAACAAACCCATCATTGGTGAAACCACGCTGACCGGCCAAAAGGTGATCGAGCTTGCCGGTGAGGCTGCCAACGGTGCCTTTGCCCACGTAGGCCTGACGGTGGATGCACCGATTCCTGAAATGCTGGCCTTCAAGGGCAAGTTTTACCAGGCCTACAAGTACATCCCCGACCACAACGGCATCAAGGGCTACATGGGTGTTTACTCCCTGAAGGCCGCCATTGACAAAGTCGGCAAGCTGGACCGCAAGGCCGTAGCACAGGCCATGAAGGGCCTGTACATCAGCGCCAAAAAGTACCCCGGCATCATCATGGATGTGACG
>JANOAP010000700.1:0-10564 GCA_031411175.1 Rhodoferax sp.
GTTTGATTTTCTAAAAGGACCGGCCGGCTTTGACATCGGTGAAAGCCTCTATGCCTTTGACTCGGCCCAGCCTTACTGGCAGGCTTTCCTGGTGGGCCTGACCAACACGCTGCGCGTGGCCATCGTTGGAATTGCCTTGACCACGATTTTGGGCACGCTGCTGGGCGTGGGGCGCTTTTCGCGCAACGCCCTGGTGCGCGGGCTGTGTTACGCCTATGTCGAATTCTTCCGCAATGTTCCGGTGCTTCTGCAACTGCTGATGTGGTATTTGCTCTTCACCGAGGTGCTGCCGGCCGCGCAGGATGCGTGGTCGCTAGGCCCGCTTTTCCTGAGCAAGGGCGGCTTGAGCTTTCCAATTCCGGTGTGGGCCACGGGGCACTTGTGGGCGCTGTTTGGCATGGTTGCCGGTGTGGCGGTGGCATTTGTCTACCGTCGCTGGGCATTCAAGCAGTTTGAGTCCACGGGCAAATTGAGAAGCATGTTCTGGGTGCCCGTGGTCATTGTGGTGGTGCTGGGCATCGCGGGCTGGCTGGCCGGCGGCGCACCATCGCAGTTCAACTCGCCAGCCAAAGGCGACTTCTCGATTGAACACGGCGGCTCGCTGACGCCTGAGTTTTTGTCGGTGTTGATTGGGCTAACGGTGTACACCGCCGCCTTTGTGGCTGAAGTCGTGCGGGCCGGCATCCAGTCGGTGGCACGCGGCCAGGGCGAGGCTTCGGCCGCGTTGGGCCTGAACCAGGGCCAGACCATGCAGCTTGTCATGTTGCCGCAGGCCCTGCGCGTGATCATTCCGCCCATGACCAACCAGTTTTTGAATCTGACCAAGAACTCTTCGTTGGCTGTGGCGATTGGCTACCCTGACGTGGTGTCGATTGCCAATACTGCGCTCAACCAGACGGGCCGCGCGGTGGAATGCATTGCCATCGTGATGCTGGTGTACCTGACCACGTCATTGGCTACCTCACTGCTGATGAACTGGTACAACACCCGCTCGGCGATCAAGGAGCGCTAGACATGGCAACTGACATGACAACTACAACAAACATGGCTGCACCAACCATTGCAGGCAAAACATTTGCGCCCATTGCCGCCCGCCCCGCCCCGGTCAAGACAGAAGGCCTGGTGGCCTGGGTCCGCTTAAACCTGTTCAGCGACGTGCTGACTGGCCTGATGACACTGGTGGTAGGCGGCGCACTGCTGTACGTGATTCCCCAACTGCTCAGCTGGGCATTCTTTCGCGCGAGCTGGCTGCCCAATTTTGAGGCCTGCCGGGTCGATGGCGTCGGCGCCTGCTGGGGCGTAGTGGCTGAGAAATACCGGATCATCCTGTTTGGTCGCTACCCGTTTGAGGAGCAATGGCGTCCGCTGGTAGCCACGGCCCTGATGCTGGCCCTGCTGGTGGGCAGTTGCACACGCGCTTTCTGGAAGCCCTGGCTGGTGATTGCCTGGGTGGCGGTGCTGGCCCTGTTTTTCATGCTGATGTACGGCAACGTGCTGGGCTTGAGCAAGGTAGAGACAGACCGCTGGGGCGGTCTGCCACTGACTATTTTGCTGGCGTCGCTGTCGATGGTGATGGCCTTCCCGATCGCCATGGTGGTGGCGCTAGGGCGGCGCTCAAGCCTGCCGGCCATCCGCACTTTTTGCACCATTTACGTCGAGCTGATCCGCGGCGTGCCACTGATCTCGGTGTTGTTCATGGCCTCGTTCATGTTCCCGCTGTTCATGCCGCAGGGTTTCACCATTGACGTGCTGATCCGCGTGCTGGTGGGCATCACGCTGTTTGCGGCAGCCTACATGGCCGAGGTGATTCGCGGGGGCCTGCAGGCAATACCCAAGGGGCAGATTGAGGCCGCCGCGACCATCGGCCTGTCTTACTGGCAGACGCAGGTCAAGATTGTGCTGCCGCAGGCGCTTGCCATGGTGGTGCCCAGCATCATGAACAACTTCATTGGCCTGTTCAAGGACACCTCGCTGGTGACCATCGTCAGCCTTTACGAGCTGACCGGCGCGCTGTCATTGGCGCTCAACTCAGATGCCAACTGGCGGCCCTTCAAAATTGAAGGCTATCTGTTCATTGCGATGATTTACTTTGCCTTCTGCTTCTCCATGTCGCGCTACAGCATCTGGGTTGAAAAACAGGTGAACAAGGGCAAGGCACGATAAAAAGCCCCGTTTTCCAATTAGCAGTGCTCCTCTACCTTTAGATCAAAAAACTCCAACCAGCGTCAATCAACATGGCAGAACCCATCATCAAATTCGACAAGCTCAACAAATGGTACGGCAACAGCTTTCACGTGTTGCGTGACATTGACCTGAACGTTGCGCAGGGAGAGCGCATCGTGATCTGCGGGCCTTCGGGCTCCGGCAAGTCCACGTTGATCCGCTGTATCAACCGACTTGAAGAACATCAGCAAGGGCATCTGTGGGTGGATGGCGTGGAGCTGACGGACGACGTCAAGGCGATTGACGACATCCGTAAAAAAGTCGGTATGGTGTTCCAGCAGTTCAATCTGTTCCCGCATTTGACGGTGCTGGAGAACCTGACGCTCTCGCCCATGTGGGTTGGCAAGATGCCAAAAAAAGACGCCGAAGAAAAAGCCATGATCCAGCTCAAACGTGTGCGCATTGCCGAGCAGGCCGGCAAATACCCGTTGCAGCTCTCGGGTGGCCAGCAGCAGCGCGTGGCGATAGCGCGCGCACTCTGCCTGACGCCCAAAATCATGCTGTTTGATGAGCCCACCTCGGCGCTCGATCCCGAAATGATCAAGGAAGTGCTGGACGTGATGGTTGAGATGGCCAGTCATGGCATCACCATGCTGTGCGTCACCCACGAAATGGGTTTTGCCAAGGCTGTGGCTGACCGCGTCATCTTCATGGACCAGGGCCAAATCGTGGAGCAGAACAATCCGCACGACTTCTTCAACAGCCCGCAGAACGAGCGAAGTAAAGACTTTTTGTCCAAGATTCTCGGGCACTAAAAACACCATGCGAAAGCTTTCAGGTCTGGCCAGTCCCTTGACCATTGCCTTGGTCAACCTTGTATGGGCCGGGCTGGGCCTGTTGGGTGTTGATCCTGCGCGAGCTGCCTACCCTGACAAGCCCATCAAACTGATCATCGGCTTTCCGGCGGGGGGCCCGCTGGACCAGCACGCACGTCTGCTCACGGACAAGCTGCAGGGTATATTGGGGCAGCCTCTCATCGTTGACTACAAGCCCGGCGCCGGTGGCTCCGTGGCTGCCGAATCGGTCGCCAAGGGCCCGGCAGATGGCTACACCATCTTCTTGGCCAACACCGGGGTCATGGTGATCAACGGCGCGCTCTACAGCAAGCTGCCGTACAACACGCTTAAGGACTTCACGCCCCTGGCTCGCACCGCCATGCAACCCTTGGCGCTACTCGTCAACAACGACGTTCCCGCAAAAACCCTCAGCGAGTTCGTGAACTACACGCGCCAGAATCCGGGCAAAGTCAACTATGGGTCGGCCGGCAACGGCGGCATATCTCACTTGGTGCCCGAGATGTTCAAGTCCGCAACGGGTCTTTTCATGGTGCATATCCCTTACCGGGGCAGCGCACCCGCCTTCACCGACTTGATGGGTGGCCAGGTCCAGTTCATGGCCGAAAGCATTCCGCTGGCTGCCAGCTACCACAAACAGGGAAAAGTGCGCGCGCTGGCCGTCACCAGCCGGGACCGCAATCCGGCACTGCCCGAGGTACCCACTGTGATCGAGACCGGCCTCAAGGGCTTTGAGGTGGTAGGCTTCTACGGTTTTCTGGCACCCATGGGAACCCCCAGAGATGTCGTCATGAAGCTGAGTGATGCCTTGAAACAGGTTCTCGCCAACCCCGAAGTTCGCAACCGCATGGTGAGTCAGGGCGCAGACCCGGCGTTTCTTGGCAGCGATGAGTTCGCCCAGTTTCTTGCGGCTGAAACGCCACGCTGGGCAGCCGCTGTCAAACTCTCTGGCGCGCGAATAGATTGATTTTCACCGGCGTGCCTCGGCACTTATCCGGTTACAGATATTGCACATGCGGGCCAGATGTGTCCACGTCTCGCGCTTACGATTCACTTCTTTTTTCAAGGAGTTGACGTGGCTTTACAAACACCCTTTTTCGGCAAACGCGACGCAGAGCCACTGAACCCGCGCCCTTCCAGCGCAACATCGACTTATGGCACGAATGGCACAACCCACGGACACTCCTCTGCAACTGCGCAACCGGCAGCAGGCAGTGCGCCGGTCGCAACCACCACACCGGTTCCGGCCAATGGCAGTAGCAGTGGCAGCAAGCTCACCGTGGGTCCCAACATCAAACTCAAGGGCGTGGAGATCACGGATTGCGACACGCTGTTTGTGGAAGGTCTGGTCGAAGCCACCATGGATTCCCGCCTGATGCAGATCACTGAGCAGGGGGCGTTCAAGGGTTCAGCCGACATCGACTTTGCTGAAATCCACGGTAACTTTGACGGTGATCTCACCGTTCGCCAGAAGCTGATGATTTACGCTACCGGTAAGGTCACGGGCCGGATCCGCTACGGCAAGCTGGTGATTGAAGAGGGCGGCCAACTGTCCGGCGAAGTACAGTTCGGTGCAACGGCACCGCAAAAACCTGTTGTGGCCAAGCCTGCTTTGCAAGCCATCGCCTGAATACGGCACGCCTCTGTGAGCCCGGCCATGGGGGTCGATTGATGCGGGTTGAGTGACTACTGAAAACAGCAAGCAAACCTTGTAAGTGGCGCTAAACTGACAATCTGAAACCGGGATCGGCCTGGCTTCCAACAGGGATTGCGGGAACAGCCATGAACAACCTGAAGATTTCCACACGACTGAGCCTGCTGATCGGCATTAACCTGCTGCTGCTGGTCATCGTGGGAAGCTTGGGGCTCATGGGTATCAGCTCATTGAACGCTTCCCTGCAGTCTGTTTATGAAGGCCAGACGGTTCCTATCGCACAGCTCGGTGAAGTGCAGGAACGCCTCGCCGCCAATCGCCTTGCAGTCGCCAGCGCAGTGGCCGCCGCTTCACCCGAGAGCACAAGCGCCAGCATCAAAGTGATCGAGAGCAATGTCCCGGAGATCACCCGACTTTGGCTAGCCTACACGGCAACCAAGCGGAGTCTCGACGAGGCACGGCTGGTCGCTGGCTTTGCAGAAAATCGGGGCCGGTTTGTGCAAGAGGGTTTATTGCCGGCGGTAGCAGCGTTGCGCGCAAATGACTTGAAGGAGGCCCAGCGCTTGCTAGTGGAGAAAATAACCCCCTTGTACGAATCAGTCAAACGCGATCTGAATGCCCTGACGAAGCTGCAGGTCGATGAGGCAAAAAAAGAATATGAGTCTGCCCATTCGTATTTCATCAGCGTCCGGACGACCGCCATTTTGGTCACGCTGGCGGCGGCGGTCTTTGCCATCGTTTTTGGTTTCCTCTTGGCACGAGGCATCACGCACCAGTTGGGCACTGAGCCGGCGGTGGTCGCCCTGCTGGCCACCCGCGTGGCCTCGGGTGACCTCAGCACGCGGATTGACCTCAAAACCGGTGACACCAGCAGCCTGGCTGCGCAACTCAAGCTCATGCAGGACAGCCTGGTCAAGGTCGTCGCTAACGTTCGCCAGGGGGCTGAGGGCGTCTCTACTGCCAGTGCGGAAATTGCGCAGGGCAACCACGACCTGTCCTCGCGCACTGAAAGCCAGGCCAGTGCACTTGAAGAAACTGCCGCTTCCATGGAAGCGTTGGACTCAACCGTGCGGCAGAACGCAGACAGTGCCACCCACGCCAACCAGCTTGCCCACAACGCATCCCGGGTGGCCGTCCAGGGCGGCGAGGTTGTCAACCGTGTGGTACACACAATGAAAGGCATCAATGAGTCATCGCGAAAAATATCCGACATCATTCAGGTCATCGACGGCATTGCCTTCCAGACCAACATCCTGGCACTGAACGCGGCCGTTGAAGCCGCACGCGCAGGTGAGCAAGGCCGTGGCTTTGCCGTGGTGGCCTCTGAAGTGCGCTCTCTGGCAGGCAGGTCCGCCGACGCTGCAAAAGAGATCAAGGCGCTGATCAATACCAGCGTCATACGGGTGGAGGAAGGCACCATCCTGGCCGATCAGGCGGGTGCCACCATGACCGAAGTCGTGAGCGCCATCAAACAGGTGACCGACATCATGGGCGAGATCAGTGCCGCCAGCATTGAGCAGGCCACTGGAGTTGCCCAAATCGGCGAGGCTATTACTCACATGGATCAGTCCACCCAGCAAAACGCGGCATTGGTAGAAGAAATGGCCGCAGCTGCAAGCAGCCTCAAGGCGCAGGCGCAGGAACTGGTGCACGTGGTCAGCGTGTTCAAGCTGGGTGCCGACGACACCCACTACGGTGCCACAGCGACACAGGCCAAGGTGCGCTCTTCTAGCCCCCCCAAAAAGGCCTTCACTGGCCAGGAGAAACGCGGGGATGGTATCCCCAGGGGTGCTGCCGCCCGCTCGAACAAACCGTCGACCGACACTCTGTCATCCAACGCGCTAAGGGCACCGCAGGCATCGGCCAAAGCCGCTAGTGGCGACGACTGGACGACTTTTTAAGCCGACACTGCGGAACCAATGGGGTACGCGGCGTATCATTACCCCATGCACCGCATTGTCCTGATCATCATGATTGCCCTGCTGCCCCTGCGCAGTTGGGCAGGCGACGTCATGGCGATGGATATGACAGTGCAACACCTGGTCGCTATCAATATAGAAGCTGGCAGAGCTGATGCCACAATGGCTGGCAACGCTTTTGATTCACATATTGCTGCCAACCCAGGGGTCGATTGCCCCGGTCACGGTGCGACAGGTTCCAGCCTTTTGCCGGGTGCAGTAGACCCGTCTGACACACCTGCCAACGGCCATTGCAGCACGTGCGGCATATGCCAGATTTGCCATGTCGTGGCACTGGCAAACACTGCCGCCGGGCTTGCCCCTGCGATCATTGCGACCCCCCTGCTGCCCTTTGGCAGTACCCGCTTCACCAGCGCTCCGTCCGCGCTGGGCCTGAAGCCACCCATCTCCTGACTTGTCCCAGCCTTAGTTCGTCCTGAATTCGCCCTGATGGGCTGATGACAGGCACCGGACTGTGGCCATCGCCACCGTAGAGCCCACGCATAGCCACGCGTACTGCCCAAACAAGGCCAGACCATTGGCGGCTCTCTCGCCAGTTCGTTCAGGAGATTTTTTTGAAAAACACCCCGTTACGCTTCGCGTTACCCACCTTTGCCATGCTTGCACTGCCTCTGCTGGCCTCTAGCGTGCAGGCCCAGGTGACCAACCCAGCCGCCCCTGTGCCGCCGGTGGTCTACCAGTCTGTATTTGCTAACACCCCCAAAGGCGTAGAGACGCAAACCGCCGACTGGAAAAAAGCCAACGCCGAGGTCGGCCAGTTCAAGCGGGGGCACGTCGACATTTTGAAATGGGAAGAGGCGCAAACGCAAAAGCCGGTGCCGACACCCATGCCGTCCCCAGTGCCAGACGCTGCAAAACCTGTAGCTCCCAGCATGCACAAACACTAAGAAAACAACATGAACTCAAACCTCCAACACATCAGGCGGCTGTCCCCCGCCTGGCGAACATGGCCCGTGCCTCTGGCATTGCTGGCATTGCTGGCAACAGCAGGCTGCGCATCGCTCTCGCCCGACGGCAACACGGCAGACCTCCAGCAGCTCACCCAGGGCAAAACGGCAGGGGTCAGCGTAGCGCTGTCGCAAGACCTCACAGCCAGCGCTTCTGCGGTGGCCGAGCTGCTTAAAGCCCCCCTCACGGCCGAGGCCGCCGTGCGCATTGCCCTGCTCAACAACCCTGGCCTGCAAGCCTCAATGGCCACCCTGGGTATCAGCGATGCGGATCGCGTGCAGATGGGGCGACTGCCCAACCCGCACTTCTCCATCGGCCGTTTCACCGCAGGCGACACGCTGGAGATTGAACGCGTCTTGCGGTTCGATGTGATCGGCCTGCTCACCCTGCCCTGGAAAGCCAAGTGGCAAGGCCAGCAACACGAGATGGCCAAGCTGATGGCCGCACAAGACGTGATCAAACTCGCAGCAGACACCCGCAAAGCCTGGATCACCGCTGTGGCCGCACAGCAAACCGCCTTGTACATGGCCGACGTGAAAGAGGCCGCACAAGCCGGTGCCGAGCTGGCCCGACGCATGGCCCGCTTGGGTAACTGGAGCCGCTTGCAACAGGCACGGGAACAGGTGTTTCTGGCCGATGCCCCTGCGCAGTTGGCTCGAGCCGAACAAGCCAATTTCAGTGCGCGCGAAAAACTCATCCGCCTGATGGGCTTGTGGGGCACACAGATCAATTTCTCTTTAAGCGAGCGCCTCCCCGATCTGCCCAAAACCGTGACCGAGATGACCGATGTAGAAGCCCGCGCCTTGCGCGAGCGGCTAGACGTGCGGTCTGCCATGGCCGAATCCGGTTTTGTGGCGGACCAGATGGGTGTCCGGCAAGTGATGGGATATTTTGATGGCCTGACCCTGGGCATCATGAGCAGCACCGAGTTTGACAACGCCACGGGTGATCAAAGTGGCAAGCGGGGCACAGAATTGGAACTGCCCCTGCCCCTGTTCGACTGGGGCGGTGCGCGCAACGCACGTGCACAAGCGGTGTACATGCAGTCTGCCGCCCGCGTGCGGGACATGGCAGTGAAGGCCCGCTCGGAAGCGCGTGAGGCCTACCACGGCTACCGCACGGCCTACGAACTGGCCCGCCACTACCGCGATGAGATCGTGCCGCTGCGCAAGTTCATCAACGACGAGATCGTGCTGCGCTACAGCGGCATGCTGGCCAGCGTGTGGGACCTGCTGGCCGACACCCGCCAGCAGGTGATGAGTGTGAACAGCGCCATCGAAGCCCAGCGCGACTTCTGGCTGGCCGATGCCGATTTGCAAACCACCCTGACCGGCATGTCTGCCGGGGGCCTGGCTGGCATGAAGGCCAGTACAGGCGCTGCAGCCGGCGAAGCCGCTGCCGCCCACTAAAGCCAAATAAAAGTCAAAGGATTCCCAATGGAACAATACGCAATAGATCGACGCAACTTCTTCGGCAAAGCCGCCCTCACCGCCGTGGCGGTGGCCAGCGTCAGCAAGGTGGCCATGGCTGCCCTGCCCGAACCCGTGATGATGGCCTCACCCAACACTGCCCCGCCATTGATCCCCCCAACGGGGCGCCCCTACAATCCCGTGGTGACCCTGAACGGCTGGACCTTGCCCTGGCGCATGAACCAGGGCGTGAAAGAATTCCATCTGGTCGCCGAACCGGTGATTCGTGAAATCGCACCCGGTATGAAAGCCACTCTGTGGGGCTACAACGGCCAAAGCCCGGGCCCCACGATCGAGGTAGTGGAAGGCGACCGCGTACGTTTGTTCGTGACCAATAAATTGCCCGAACACACCACCATCCATTGGCACGGTCAGCGGCTGCCCAATGGCATGGACGGTGTGGGTGGCTTGAATCAAAAGCAAATTCCCGTCGGCAAAACCTTTGTCTACGAATTTGTGGCGCGTCGGCCGGGGACCTTCATGTACCACCCGCATGCCGACGAGATGACACAAATGGCCATGGGCATGATGGGTTTCTGGGTCACCCACCCCAAACTCGACAAGGGTGCGAAACACCCACTGATAGACGAAGTACAGCGCGACTTTTGCTTCCTGCTCAATGCCTACGACATCGACCCCGGCAGCACCACGCCCAAGCCCAACACCATGCTGGATCAGAACTTGTGGACGTGGAACAGCCGCGCCTTCCCCGGCATTGATTCGCTCAACGTGCGCTTGAACGACAAGGTGCGCATCCGCATTGGCAACCTCACCATGACCAACCACCCGATTCACCTGCACGGTCATGAGTTTTTGGTGACAGGCACCGACGGTGGCCCCACCCCAAAAAGCACACGCTGGTACGAGGTGACCACCGACGTCGCCGTTGGCCAGATGCGGCAGATCGAGTTTGTGGCCGATGAAGAAGGCGACTGGGCCTTTCATTGCCACAAGAGCCACCACACCATGAACCCTATGGGCCACACCGTGCCCAACATGATTGGAGTGGACCACCGCGGCCTGGTCAAAAAGATCCAGAAACTGGTGCCCGACTACATGGTGATGGGTGAACGCGGCATGGCCGACATGGGCGAGATGGAGATGCCAATCCCCGAGCAAACCCTGCCCATGATGACCGGCACCGGGCCTTACGGTCCGGTAGAAATGGGCGGGATGTTCAGCACCGTCAAGGTACGCAAAGACCAGAAACCGGGCGACTACAAAGACCCCGGCTGGTACAAGCAAGAACCCGGCACGCAGGCGTTTGAGTGGACTGGCACCCTACCCGAACCCGCCCGCTTCAAATCAGAGATGTCAGCCAATAACGGGCTGGTAACCGGACTGAACAACCCAAACACTGGGCAGGCGATGGACAAGCCGGTGGAGCTCAAGGTGCGCAAGCCCATGGGCAATATGAATCACTGACCATCAACCCAATGAGGCCCATCCCGGCCCCAGCAACTTTTTCTTCAACCTTAAGGAAATCCATGAAAAAAC
>JANOAP010000701.1:0-11817 GCA_031411175.1 Rhodoferax sp.
TGGCGCGCACTACCGACTCCACCGTGCCAGAGGGCTTTCTGTTTGCCGCGCGGGTAGAGGATTTGATGAACACGAAGCAGCGGCCCATCCCCTGGCGAAAAATCTCCCGCTTTGATGACGGGATCATCGGCGCTGTGCTCAAGAGCGACGACGTTTACCTGCTCACCCATGCCGGTGCGCCGCGACACCGCATTCTCAAACTCAACTTGACCCAGGGCGACCTGGGCACGGCAAGAGAAGTGGCCGTGCCGCCGCCCGGTACGGTGCTGGAGAGCTTTATGCTGACCCGCAACACCATCGTGGCTTCACTGCGCGATGGCACACGCGTGGGTATCCGGCAATATGCGGGCAACGACAGCACCGGGGCAGATCTTGAGCTGCCTTATGCAGGTGCCGCCCACGTGCACGCGCATCCCGGCCAATCGACGGACGACGTTTTCTACACGCTGTCTGGCTGGACGCAGCCGGCGCAGATGTGGCAATTCACTGCCGGCAAAGCCACAGCGTTCAAGCTGGCCGCAGAGCCGAACGCGTCTGACGCAGGTGCCATCGAAGTGCACGACGTGGCGGTGAGAAGCCATGACGGTGCTCAGGTGCCCATGACCCTCCTGCACAAAAGGGGCCTGACATTGACGGCAGACAACCCAACCCTGCTGATTGGCTATGGTGCCTATGGTCTGTCGCAGACTGCGCACTATTCAAACAGCGAGCAGGTCTGGCTGGAACGCGGCGGCGTGCTGGCTTATGCCAATGTGCGCGGTAGCGGTGCCTATGGCCGGGATTGGTACAAGGCCGGTCAGAAAGTCACCAAGCCCAATACGTGGAAAGACGGCATTGCCTGTGCGCAATACCTTATTGACAAAGGCTATGCGTCACCGGCCACCCTGGCCGTGATGGGCGGCAGTGCCGGTGGCATATTCGCTGGGCGGGCGATGACCGAGGCACCCAGCCTGTTTGCTGCGGCGGTGCTTCAGGTAGGCGTCATGGATGCCGTGCGGGCAGAAGAAAGCGCCAACGGCGTTACCAATATTTCCGAATTTGGCAGTGCCAAAAACCCGCTGGAATTCCCGGCCTTGCTGGAGATGAGCACCTACCACCAGATCCGGGATGGCACAGCCTACCCTGCGGTGCTGCTGGTTCACGGCATGAATGACCCGCGTGTTGACGTCTGGCACAGCGCCAAGGCCGCCGCGCGGCTGCACGCGGCCAGCACCAGTGGCAAACCTGTGCTGCTGCGGCTGGATGCGCAGGCTGGGCATGGCATGGGCAGCACCAACACACAGCGCCAGACCCTGTCGGCCGATGTCTACAGCTTTCTGCTGTGGCAAATGGGCAAGACAGCCGCAGGTCAGCCTCGATGATTACCTTGGGCCTATAGGGCAATAGAGCCGTTCCCCTAATGAAAACCGGTCAGGGGTTGCTCCCAATACCTTCAGGGCCGCCCGGTCTATATACTTTTAGCCTTGAATCGGGTTTACAGCAGGCAGCGCGCCTTCACCCTTTGCCTCCATGTTCGAACAAGGAATTTCCGTGAATAAATTTGCCACCCGGATTCTGATCGCCTCAGCGTGTACGCTTGGCTTGGCTTTGCCCCTGATGCCGCTCACCACCCAGGCCCAGCAGGCAGTCACCACCACCGTGGCCCCCGCCACACCGGTGGCACCCGACGCAATGGCCCCCGCCAAGCCCGCAGCCCCTGCAGCCACTACAGCCACTACAGCCGTCCCCAAAGAGCAAACCGACAACCCCTACGGCCTGGCCGCCCTTTGGAAAACCTCTGACTGGATCGCCAAGAGCGTGTTGCTGCTCCTGCTCATCATGAGCGTCTCCAGCTGGTACATCCTGGTGGTCAAGCTGCTGGAACAAGCCAAGATGGCGCGCCAGGCCAAAGCCGCCACCAAAGACTTCTGGGCTGCGGGCACGGTCGAACAAGGGGCCGCCGCGCTGGAGTCCGGCAGCCCTTTCCGCTTTATCGCTGACGCCGGCCTGGAAGCCACCAAAAAGCACAATGGCCTGATGGGCCACGTCCCCCTGAACGACTGGGTCACGATGAGCATTCAGCGCTCGGTAGACCGCATTCAAAGCAGCGTCCAGAGTGGCCTCTCGGTCTTGGCGACGGTTGGCTCCATCTCTCCGTTCGTAGGCCTGTTTGGCACCGTCTGGGGCATCTACGGTGCCCTGACCGCCATCGGCATCTCCGGCCAGGCTTCCATTGACAAAGTGGCCGGCCCCGTGGGCGAATCCCTCATCATGACCGCCATCGGCCTGGCTGTGGCCGTGCCTGCCGTACTCTCCTACAACTGGCTGGTAGGCCGCAACAAGGCCGTCATGGAAGACGTGCGCGCGTTTGGCAGCGACCTGCACGCCGTCATCCTCGGATCCGCCAAGAAGGCTTGAACCGGTACACACCATGTCAATGAATGTTGGCCCCGCCAGCGGCGAAGACGAAGTGATGTCTGCCATCAACACCACGCCCCTGGTGGACGTGATGCTGGTGCTACTCATCATCTTCCTGATCACCATTCCGGCGGTCACCACCTCCATCAAGCTGGAGTTGCCCAAAGAACGGGTGGAAGTGCGTGAAACCAAGCCCGAGAACGTCATCATCTCGGTGGACAAGGCGGGCAACATCTTCTGGTACGACGCCCGCATGGCCAATGTCGATGCGCTGGTGGACAAGCTCAAGAAAGTGTCAGCCATGAAGCCCCAGCCCGAGGTGCAGATCCGCGGAGATTCCGAATCCCGCTATGAGGGCGTGGGCAAAGTCCTGTATGCCTGCCAGCGTGCGGGCATCGTCAAAGTCGCCTTCATCACCGAGCCCCCCGCCCTGGGCGGCTAACGGTCAAGCCTCAAGGAAATCCCATGGCCATGAACATCGGTAAATCCAGCCACGGCGACGAGCCGCAGGTGATGATGGAGATCAACACCACGCCGCTGATTGACGTGATGCTGGTGCTGCTGGTCATGCTGATCATCACCATCCCCATCCAGCTGCATGCGGTCAATCTGGACATGCCGGTGGGTGCACCGCCCACCAACCAAATCAAACCCGAAAAAATCCAGCTTGATATCGATGACAAGAGCGTGGTGTATTGGCAAGGCTTGCCGGTGACCGCCCAGGAGCTGGAAGCCAATATGCGCACCATTGCGGCACAGCCGGTCCAGCCCGAAGTGCATTTGCGCCCCAACAAGGCGTCGCAGTATGCGGTGTTTGCCAATGTGCTGTCGTCCAGCAAGCGCCTGGGGTTGACCAAGATTGCCGTGATTGGCAGTGAGCAGTTTGTGCAATGACGACGCTGCCCATGCCTTCCCCCCTCTCCACGGCAGCTGCAAACGGCACAGGCACCGCCTTGCCACAGGGTGCTGCGTCCCTTATGGGGATGAATGTGCGCTACCAGCCCAAGGATCCGTCCAAACGCTATACCGGCCTGATCTTTGTGGTGGTGTTGCATGCCTTGCTGGGCTGGGCGCTGGTGTCGGGGCTGGCGCGCAAGGGGCTGGACATCATCAAGAAGCCGCTGGAGGCTGTGGTGATTCAGGAGGTCATCATTCCGCCACCTCCCCCACCGCCGCCGCCACCCAAGAAGATTGAGCCTGTGCCCCAGGCACCCAAGGTGGAGGCACCGCCACCGCCGTTTGTGCCACCGCCTGAGGTTGCGCCGCAGGTGTCTACTGCACCCGTGATCACGGCGGTGGCAACCCCGCCACCGGCACCTGTGGTGATTGCACCCCCGCCTCCACCACCGGTAGTGGCCCCGCCAGCCCCACCCGCGCCCAAGGTCAACAAGGCTGATATTGGTGTGGCTTGCCCTACACAGGTGGCGCCCGAAATGCCGCGCAAGGCGATTCAGGACGGGACAACCGGCGTCGTGCGCGCTCAGGCGCTGATCAAGGATGGCGTGGTCAAGGAGGTAACCATCCTCTCAGGCCCGCGTATCTTCCACACACCGGTGCGCACTGCCATGCTGCAGTACAAGTGCACCAATGATGCCGGTGAGATTCTGGCGACCCAGGAATTCAACTTCAAGCTGGAATAGCGCCGCATCCCGAGACGCGAACGTTTACTGCCTTGGCGTGACCAGGCGGCACAAGTGCGCGCGCACCATCGGTTATTACAAAGGCACAAATTAGGGTGGGCTCTCGAATCGTGACGTTTAATTGTCATATTCGCGACTGATTAAGTACTTACCTTATGTCCGTTCTGTAACAAAAGCGTAAAGTGGTGTGAGACATGGATGCGCTTATTTATTCCAATCAACGCACTCCCATGGCCTAAATGTATCAGCGGGCCTCGTCAGCCCCTTGTGTCACCTTTCAACCGTGGAGAACCCGATGAAACAAAACTTTATTTTTAGGCAAACCATTCTTGCCCGATCAGTGCTCGCTGTCTGCGGTGCCAGTGCTGCGGTGATGTCAGTGCAGCCGGCGCTGGCGCAAAGCGCTCCCGCGCTGCAACGCGTTGAAATTACGGGTTCCAACATCAAGCGTGTAGACGCTGAGACGGCATCGCCGGTTCAAGTCGTCACGCGTGAGGAAATTGAGCGCTCAGGCAAGGCCTCTGTTGCAGAGCTTCTGCAGTCGCTGGCTGTAGACAACGCAGGCTCCGTGCCCATGACCTTCGGCAATGGTTTTGCCAAAGGCGCATCCGGCATTTCGCTGCGTGGGCTGGGCGTCGCGTCCACGTTGGTGCTGATCAACGGTCGCCGGATTGCTCCCTACGGTGCAGCGGATGACGGTCAGAAGGTTTTCGCTGATCTGAACGTGATTCCGACAGAAGCCGTAGAACGCGTTGATATTTTGAAAGATGGCGCATCTGCGATTTATGGTTCAGATGCCATTGCGGGGGTCGTGAACATTATCCTGCGCAAGGACTTCAAAGGCACAGTCGCCAAAGCCACTCTCGGTCGGTCGATTTATGGCGATGGTGGTGAAGGCCGGGCAAGCATTACGCACGGTTTTGGCAGTCTGGCAGACGACAAGTACAACGTCTTGCTAAGCCTTGAACTCGCCAGAAAAGGTGAAATCTGGAACCGCGACCGCATTGGTCGTGGCCAGGTCGGGCAAACTGACTATCGAGCTCTGGGATTCGACGCGAACACCGCAACAGGTAACGGCAGTGCGGGCGGCGTTGGCGCAATCCTGGCCAACAACCTGGCTGGAAGCTCTATTGTTGGTAACGTGCGAAATCCGACTACGCTTGATTATTTCAGCCGTGGCAACCCCGCGGGAGTTGGCTTTGCACGTACCTATCCGGGGGCCAACTGCGCGAACTTCTCCAGTACGCCACAAGGCGGTGATCTGGGAGGGTGCCTGATTGACGCAGCACAACGCTACAGCCAAGTTCAGCCGTCTGAGCAGACCACGAACTTTTTTGGCCGTGCGACCCGTGAAATCAATGCCAATATGCAGGCATTCGTCGAGTTGAACTTGTACAACTCCAAGTCTGAGTCATCCACGACACCGTCCGGAATCAGCGGCAGCGTAGGTTTCCCAGGTGGTCCTGTCAGTAACGCTGCCGTGGCTCTGGGTGCGACACACCCCGACAATCCATATAACGCGACGGCACGGTTTCGCTACTTGGCGGCCGACGTAGGCCCACGGGTCAGCAAGTCAACTTCCGATTTCAACCGCTTTGTTGTGGGTCTGAAGGGTACGATTTCCGATTGGGACTATGAGACCGGCCTTTTGTATTCATCAAGTACCGGTAAAACTGATCGCACGGGTTATCTACAGAAAGACGTCGCATTCGCATTGCTAAATCCGTCCGCAGCAAACGTCGCTGCGGCCAGGGCAGGTAGCGCAGCTTATGCCGCATTGCCTGCCGGATCATTTTGGCGTGTGGCAGAAAACGCGGGCCTGAACTCCCCTGCTTTGTATGCTGCTCTTTCACCAACCATTTCTGACACCTCCAAAACCGCTACGACTCAACTCGATTTCAAGGCCAATCGCGAGCTCGGACAACTGGCTGGTGGCCCCATCGGTCTTGCCATTGGCGCTGAGATTCGTAACGAGTCAGTCGAACTGACACCTACCACCGGAACCGAGCGCGGAAACATCATTGGGTTGGGCTACTCCGCATACAAGGGTGACCGCAATGTGTTCGGAATTTATTCAGAAGTGAACTTACCTGTGACCAAGTCTCTCGAATTGTCTGCTGCCCTACGCGGTGACAGGTATTCGGATGTTGGCACGTCTTACACGCCAAAGGTGGGTGCCAAATGGACACCCGCGCAAGGGTTTGTGGTCAGGGGAACTTATGCGGAAGGGTTCCGTGCGCCTAGCGCAGCTGAGAATGGCGCCGGTGGACTTGCCGCGTTTTCATCGGCTGCTGACCCGCTTCGCTGCAACCTGGGTGTTGCATCTGCATGCAGCCCCGGCAGTGTCGCTTTGATCGTCACGCCTAATCCTAATCTTCAACCTGAGACGTCGAAGAGCATCACGCTTGGCGCGATTTGGGAGCCCACCAATAAGAGCAACGTATCGTTAGACCTTTGGCGCATTACCCGTCGGAATGAAATCAACACCGAGTTGACCGCTGATTCAGTCGCGGCTGGCCGCGTATCTCGCGATCCATCGACAGCTTCTGTACCCGGTGATCCTGGTGCCATTACCGCCGTGCTGGAGCGCTACATCAATTCCGCAGAGACCAAAGTGGAAGGTATTGATATTGACGCCCGCCATCGCATCGACCTGGGTGGCGACGGTGGCAAGCTGACGTTTGGCGTGCGCTGGACCCACCTGTTTACCTGGCTGCGCACTGACGTGGGCACCTCAGTAGACTTTGCTGGCACCCACGGCAATTGCAACACCACCAATTGCATCGGTACTCCACGTGATCGTATCAATTGGTCGGCTACCTACGATCAAGGACCATGGAGCGTTACCGGCATCATCAACTACCGTGGAAACCTGGCAAACGTAGAGTACAACGGCGACCCGGCTGGCTGCTCAACCTCACTGGCAAACGGCACAGCTGCTCCAAGTGGTTGCCAGATCGACTCGTTCACATCCGTGGACCTGAACGTGCGCTACAACATCACACCAAAGACACAGGTTTTCGGTACCATCCGCAACCTGTTTGACAAGGTGGCTCCATTTGACCCAACCACCTATGGTGCTGTAGGTTACAACCCACTCGATTACACGGGTGCCGTGGGTCGTTACTTCAGCTTGGGTCTGCGTCACCAGTTCTAAAGCAAAACATCCCGTCGAGGGATGTTTTCAGAACCCTAAATGAAAAAGCCACTGCAGAAATGCAGTGGCTTTTTCACGGCTGTTGCTTTGCACCCGTGACTTTAAGCCAGTTGCGCGTGCATCTCCTGCACCGAAATCACGCCCAGATGATCCAGGTATTTCATGCCTTCCACGGCCGCTTCAGCACCTGCAATGGTAGTGAAGGTGGTCACGCGCGCCAGCAAGGCCGATGTACGGATCTGGCGTGAGTCGGCAATCGCGTTGCGGCGCTCTTCCACAGTGTTGACGACCAGTGCAATCTCATTGTTCTTGATCATGTCAACGACGTGCGGGCGGCCTTCGGTGACCTTGTTGACCACCGTGCACACAATACCGGCGGCGTTGATGGCGGCGGCCGTGCCCTTGGTGGCTATCAGCTCGAACTTCATCGCGGCCAGGCCCCGTGCCACTTCCACCGCACGAGGTTTGTCGCTTTGCTTGACCGAGATAAAGGCTTTGCCGGAGCGAGGCAGCTTGGTGCCCGCGCCGATTTGCGATTTCACAAACGCCTCGCCAAAGGTCTTGCCCACGCCCATGACCTCACCGGTGGATTTCATCTCGGGGCCGAGGATGGTGTCCACACCGGGGAACTTCACAAACGGGAACACGGCTTCTTTCACGCTGAAATATGGCGGCGTTACTTCCTTGTGGATACCTTGGCTCGCCAGCGTCTGGCCCGCCATGCAGCGCGCGGCCACCTTGGCTAGTTGAATGCCCGTGGCCTTGCTCACAAAAGGCACGGTGCGGGATGCGCGCGGATTCACTTCGAGCACGTAGATCACATCCTGGCCGTTCACGTTCTGAATGGCGAATTGCACGTTCATCAAACCCACCACGTTCAGGGCCGCAGCCATGGCCTTGGTCTGACGTTTGATCTCGTCCACGGTGTCCGCGCTCAGGCTGTATGGTGGCAGGGAACAAGCGGAGTCGCCGCTGTGGACGCCCGCTTGCTCGATGTGCTCCATCACGCCACCAATGAAGGCAGCGCCCGACGCGTCACGCACGCAATCCACATCGCACTCAATCGCATCGTTCAAGAAGCGGTCCAGCAACACCGGTGAGTCGTTGGAAACTTTCACCGCCTCGCGCATATAGCGCTCCAGGTCGCGCTGCTCGTGCACGATTTCCATGGCGCGGCCACCCAGCACGTAGCTGGGGCGCACCACCAGCGGGTAGCCCAGGGCAGCGGCTTTTTCAAGTGCTTCAGGCTCGGTGCGCGCTGTGGCATTGGGCGGCTGCAGCAACTTGAGCGCATGGAGCAGCTTCTGGAAACGTTCTCGGTCTTCGGCGGCGTCAATCATGTCGGGCGTGGTGCCGATGATGGGCACGCCATTGGCTTCCAGGTCCAGCGCCAATTTCAAAGGCGTTTGGCCGCCGTACTGCACGATCACACCCAACGGCTTTTCCTTGTCGACGATTTCCAGCACGTCTTCGAGCGTTAGCGGCTCGAAGTACAGGCGGTCGCTGGTGTCATAGTCGGTCGACACGGTTTCGGGGTTGCAGTTGACCATGATGGTCTCGTACCCGTCTTCGCGCATGGCCAATGCCGCGTGCACGCAGCAGTAGTCAAACTCGATACCCTGCCCGATGCGGTTCGGGCCACCGCCCAGCACCATGATCTTCTTCTTGTCCGTAGGCTGCACTTCGCACTCGGAGCCTTCGGCTTCGTAGGTTGAATACAAGTAGGCTGTGTTGGTCGCGAACTCGGCTGCGCAGGTGTCCACGCGTTTGAATACGGGACGGACACCAAGTGTCCGGCGGGCCGCACGTACAGCGGTGTCAGTCGTTTTAAGCTGGCGTGCCAGGCGGCGATCCGAGAAGCCCTTTTGCTTGAGCGCGCGCAGCGTGGGTGCGTCCATCGCATCGAGCGTGGTGGTTTCCAGCTCCAGCTCAATCTTGACGATCTGCTCGATCTGCACCAGAAACCAGGGGTCGATCTTGGTGAGTGCAAAAACCTCGTCCACACTCATGCCCTGCGCAAACGCATCGCCCACGTACCAGATGCGCTCGGGGCCGGGCGCGCCGAGTTCTTTCTCAAGCACCTCGCGGTCCTGCGTCTTCTCGTTCATGCCGTCCACGCCCACTTCAAGGCCACGCAGCGCTTTCTGGAACGATTCCTGGAAGGTGCGGCCCATGGCCATCACCTCGCCCACCGACTTCATCTGTGTCGTCAGGCGGCTGTCGGCGGTGGGGAATTTTTCGAACGCAAAACGCGGAATCTTGGTCACCACATAGTCGATGCTGGGCTCGAAGCTCGCCGGCGTGGCACCGCCGGTGATCTCATTGCGCAATTCGTCCAGCGTATAGCCACAGGCCAGCTTGGCAGCGACCTTGGCAATCGGAAAACCGGTGGCTTTGGAGGCCAGTGCGGAAGAGCGCGACACGCGCGGGTTCATCTCGATCACCACCATGCGGCCGTCTTCGGGATTGATCGCGAACTGCACGTTGGAGCCACCGGTGTCCACACCGATTTCGCGCAACACCGCCAAAGAAGCGTTACGCAGAATCTGGTATTCCTTGTCGGTCAGCGTTTGCGCAGGCGCTACCGTGATGGAGTCACCGGTGTGCACGCCCATAGGGTCCAGGTTTTCAATCGAGCAGACGATAATGCAGTTGTCCGCCTTGTCGCGCACCACCTCCATCTCGTACTCTTTCCAGCCCAAGAGCGACTCTTCAATCAGCAGCTCATTGGTGGGTGAGGCTTCCAGGCCACGCTTGCAGATGGTCTCAAACTCTTCCGAGTTGTAGGCAATACCGCCACCGGTGCCACCCAATGTGAAGCTGGGGCGGATGACCGTGGGGAAGCCCAGCGTCTTTTGCACGGCCCACGCATCCGCCATGCTGTGCGCGATGCCTGAGCGCGCGGAGCCCAGACCGATCTTGGTCATGGCGTCCTTGAACTTCAGGCGGTCTTCGGCTTTGTCAATCGCCTCGGGCGTGGCACCAATCAGCTCGACAGGCCGTCCCGTAGCCGCACCTTTGTATTTGTCGAGCACACCGTTGTGCCACAGGTCAAGTGCGCAGTTCAGCGCCGTCTGGCCCCCCATGGTGGGCAAAATCGCGTCGGGTTTTTCCTTGGCGATGATTTTCTCGACCGTTTGCCAGGTGATGGGCTCTATGTAGGTCACGTCGGCCGTGGCCGGGTCCGTCATGATCGTCGCCGGGTTGCTGTTGATCAGGATGACCTTGTAGCCCTCTTCGCGCAACGCCTTGCAGGCCTGCACGCCAGAGTAGTCGAACTCGCAAGCCTGACCAATGATGATCGGGCCTGCGCCGATGATGAGGATGGATTTAATGTCGGTGCGTTTTGGCATTTTATTTCGCCTCCATCAGCTTGATGAAGCGGTCAAACAGATAGCTGATGTCATGCGGCCCCGGCGAGGCCTCCGGGTGGCCCTGGAAGCAGAACGCGGGCTTGTCGGTGCGGGCCAGGCCTTGCAGGGTGCCGTCAAACAGGCTGATATGGGTGGGGCGCAAGTTGGCGGGCAGGCTTTTTTCGTCCACCGCAAAACCATGGTTCTGGCTGGTGATGCTGACGCGACCAGTGTCCAGATCTTTCACCGGGTGGTTGGCCCCGTGGTGGCCGAACTTCATCTTGAAGGTTTTGGCACCGCTTGCCAGCGCCATGATCTGGTGACCCAGGCAGATGCCAAAGGTGGGGATGCCGGTTTCGATCAGCTCTGCGGTGGCGGCAATGGCGTAATCGCAGGGCTCCGGGTCGCCAGGGCCATTGGAGAGAAACACGCCATCAGGCTTGAGCGCCAGCACGTCTTTGGCCGACGTTTGTGCGGGCACCACCGTGACCTGGCAGCCACGCTGCGCCAGCATGCGCAGAATGTTGTACTTCACGCCAAAGTCAAAAGCGACCACATGAAATTTGGCCGCAGCCTGCGTGCCAAAGCCGGGCTTGCCGCCCAGTTGGGGGTGCGCCAGCTGCCACTCGCTTTGAGTCCACGGATACGGCTCTTTGACTGTCACCACCTTGGCCAGGTCAAGCCCGGACATGCTGGGTGCAGCTTTGGCAGCTGCAACGGCCTGGGCAATCACGGCCGGTGTTGCGGCTTGCCCAACAGGCAGCGCCATGATGCAGCCGTTTTGCGCGCCCAGCGTGCGCAACTGGCGCGTGAGCTGGCGGGTGTCGATGTTGGCAATGGCGACAGTGCCCTCGCGCACCAGGTAATCGCTCAAGCTCATCGTCTGGCGAAAATTGGATGCCACCAGCGGCAAGTCCTTGATGATGAGACCGGCCGCGAAGACCTTGCGGGCTTCAACGTCATGCGGGTTGACACCGTAGTTGCCGATATGCGGGTAAGTGAGAGTGACGATCTGCTGGCAATAGCTGGGGTCGGTCAGGATTTCCTGATACCCCGTCATGGCGGTGTTGAACACAACCTCGCCCACGGTGGAGCCTGCGGCCCCTATTGAATTGCCATGGTAGACCGTGCCGTCAGCAAGCGCCAGAATGGCTAGAGGAGAGGTTCCCTGGAGAGACAAAAGCACTGGGTACTCCGAATTGAATGCGGTTGACCCAAGCGTGCACAAGAAACAACTGAGTGTTGCTGCCGTGAATTTTGCTTTGTGAGG
>JANOAP010000702.1:0-6459 GCA_031411175.1 Rhodoferax sp.
CTGCAAGCCAGCGCGGCAGGTTTTGGGCCACAAAGGCATCGTCGTTAAGCGCGGGGTAAGCAGTGTGAACGCGTGTGAGCTCATCGGCCTGCCCGGGGCTCAAGCCTTCATGGGGGTCCAGGCACCAGATGCCTTCCAGCAGCCCCTGGCGTCGCAACACCTCATGGCAGCCGGCGATACAGCCATGAAAATCATGGGCTACGTCAAACACCGCGCTGTTGCAGTCCGTCACCTGTGCATCGAGTGCCAGCAGTTCGGGTGTGATGGTGTTGGTGGCCACGGCGGCATGAATGTGCTCCAGTTGCTCCACTGCGCGCCGTGCCCACACGCTCCAGTGACCCAGCAAGCCACCCTTGATGCGCACCGTGACGGGTTGGCCCTGACGCATGAAGGTAAAAGGGCACAGCAGGTCCAGCACGATATGGTCATCGTTGCCGGTGTAAAGCGTCACACGGTCTTCAGCACCTGCCTCGACCACGCCGCGCACCACATCCAGCGTGCGATACCGGTTGAACGGTGCCATCTTGATCGCCACCACGTTGTCGATCTCGGCGAAGCGCTTCCAAAAGCTGGCTGGCAAATGGATGCCGCCCACAGCAGGTTGCAAATAGAACCCAACCAATGGCATCACGTCTGCCACGGCACGGCAATGCGCAATGAGTTCGTCCTCGCTGGCCCCCTTCATCGCGGCCAGGCTAAGCAGGCCCGCCTGGTAGCCCAGGGCACGTGCCAGTGTTGCCTCGTTTGCAGCTTGGCCTGTTTTACCGGCCAGCCCCGCCACCATGAACAGGGGCCGCTTACCGCTCAGAGGCGTCCACTCCAGTGCCGTTTGCATGGCCAGCGTCAGCACGGGCTGGTACAGGCCCACATCGCGAATGGCGAACTGGGTGGAATGCACGCCCACAGCCACGCCGCCCGCGCCAGCATCAAGGTAATAGCGGGTCATGGCGCACTGTCGGCGCACATCAAGCTGCCGGTTAGCGTCAAGCGCCAGCAGATGGGCCGGGATGACGGTGCCCTGACGCAGGACGTTGAGCGAAGCGGCGGGCAGGTTGGACCAATGCATGTCAGTCAGCGCTCAGTAGTGCCCGTCACGGGTTTCGAAATGCGTGGGCTTGCCCAGCGTTGCCAGGCCGCGCTGTACCCAGTCGGCCGTCCAGTCCAGCATGGTTTCCAGGCTGACCTCGGGCGAGCCAAACAGGCGATGGGCCTCGGCGCAATCCACCAGCCATGCGGTGGGTGCTTCCTCGCCCTTGAATGTGGGCACGACACCCAGGCGCGTGCCCAGCGCTTGCGCAACGGCCCTTATGGTGATTCTCGGCCCGCTGAGGTTGAGCGGTGATGTGGGCGTGTCGCAATGGGCCAGAGCTTGCAGCGCCCAGTCATTGGCCTCGCCTTGCCAGATGATGTTGGCCTGCCCCATGGTCACATCGACCGGTTCGCGTGCAAGAACTTTTTGCGCGATGTCATGCAGCACGCCGTAGCGCATGTCGATGGCGTAAGAGAGCCGCAGTAACCTGCCGGGCGTCTGGTACTGGTGCGCAAAGTGTTCAAACAGGCGCTCGCGGGCGACGCAGGAGTTGGCGTACTCCCCTGAAGGCGCAGTGGGAGGTACAGACTCGGTGGCGCCCTGGCCACCCGTGCTCACATAAGGATAGACGCAGGCGGTAGAGAACGCCACAGTGCGTGACGTGCGAAATCGCTCGGCCACCAGGGCGGGCACATGGGCATTCATGGCCCAGGTAAGCCATTCGCTGCCACTGGACCCAAATTTGCGCCCGGCCATGAAGACGATGTTGGCAGCATCTGGCAAGGCCGCCAGCGCATCACGCGACAACAGATCAGCCTCAATGCATTCGATGCCATGATGCTGAAGCCGTTCACGCAGGCCTGCTTCAGAAAAACGGGCGACACCGATGACGCGTTTGCTGGGGGCGGCACGCCGGGCCATGCGCGCGAGTGTCGGCCCCATCTTGCCGCCCACGCCCAGTACCATGATGTCGCCCGGTACGCGGGCCAATGCGGTGACCAGAGCGGATGACGGGGTGGACATCACCTCGTCAAGATGGGCAGCGTCTTCAAAGCGGGATGGCAAGTTCAGCATGGCTGTTTACACGACGCTGCGGTGGCGTGCCAGGCAAGTGTCCAGCACATCCTCGCCAGGCCGTTGCCACCAGTCAAGTTCCGAAAAAATTTCAACCTCGCTGTACCCCTGGTACCCGGCCTGTTCTACCCAGCCCCGGATTTTGCGCAGCTCGACCACGCCATCACCCATCATGCCGCGGTCGTTGAGCAAGTCACGGGTGGGTGTGAGCCAGTCACACACATGGTAGGCCAGCAACCGGTTCTTGGCCGGGTTGCTGCCCGCACGGGCGATTTGCTGGGCCAGCTTGGGGTCCCACCACACGTGGTAAATATCAAGTGCCACACCTAACGCCACGCCGGGGGATGATCCGGGTGCTGAGGCTGGGTCCAGTTCTTCACACAAGTCCAGCGCATGCTCCAGCGTGTTGACGCAGGCCCGCTCTGCGGCCTGCATGGGGTGCAGAGGCTCGATGGCCAGCGGCATGCCCACTTCGCGTGCGTAGGCCAGCGACGCAGCAATGCCATCGTGCACTTCATTGCGGGCACGGCCCATGTCGGTGTACTGCGGTTTGCCTGTGAGCGCGCCTGGCAATGCGCCCACCACCAGCACCACGCAAGGTGCATTGAGGGTTTTGGCTTCATCAATCGCCCGGCGGTTGTCATCCAGCGCCGCCTGGCGGCCAGCCGCATCTACCGCCGGGAAAAACCCGCCACGGCAATAACCAGAGAGGGCGATGCCATTGGCCTTTAACTGCGCGGCAATTTTTTCAAGCCCCACCGCCGCCACCTGGTCGCGCCAGGGGCTGATGGCGCGGATATTGCGCCGCGCACATTCGTCGATGATGCGGTCCAGCGGCCACTGCTTGCGCACGGTGGCGGTGTTGAGGGAAAGCCAATGGTGGTCTTGGGTGAAGTCGCGCATAGGAATAATCTTTATTTGAAAAGGCAATTTTTCGACGGGCCGCCCCTAGAAAAATTAGCCCCCTCGGGGGGCAGCGTAGTACACGAAGTGACAAGCGTGGGGGTTATTTCTCTCATTGAATTTGACGGATGATGGCGGCGTTGTCCAGGTCACCATCACCGGCGGCCACGGCAGCGCGCATCAGTGCGGCATGGGCTTCGGACAACGGCAACTTTTGCCCGGCGCTACTTGCGGCACTGATCATGAGGCCCACATCTTTCAGGTGCTGGCGTATGCGGGACTGCGGGCTGAACTCGCCGTCCACCATCATTTGGCCCTTGGCTTCGGCTGCGCCGGAGCGGGCGGGGGTGTGCAACACCAGTTGCAGAAACGTGGCGGGCGCAATGCCCTGGGTTTCGGCAAACACCATGCCCTCGGCCAGCGCCGCGCGGTTCAGGCCCAGCACGAGGTTGGTGGCCAGCTTGGCGCGTGCCCCCATGCCGGCACCGCCCACGTGAATGCGGCGCGTGGACAGGGCATCGAGCAATCGCGTTTGTGCGGCGATGGTGGCTGCGTCGCCCCCCAGGAGCAAGGTGGCTTCCCCCTGGGCGATCTGTGTGCTGGAGCCCGACAACGGCGCTTCAATGAAATGGATGCCGCGTGCCTGCAGGCGAGCGGCGAGTGCGGCGAGTTGGTCCGGGTCGCCAGTGGAGCAGTCGATCAGGGTAAGGCCGGTGGCACGGGAGGGAAGGCTCAAACGTGCATCAAGACCTTCGGCAATTTGCAGCACACCGGCGGTGTCGAACACGGCCAGCACCAGCGTGTGCGCAGTGGCCGCTATCTCGGCCAGGCTTTGCGCGGTGGCATGGCCTGCAGTGGCAAACAGGGTAATGGCCTCCGGGCGCAGGTCAAAACCGATGCAGCGGAAACCCGCCATCTGCAAGCGCTGCGCCAGTGCCTGGCCCACCAGGCCCAGGCCCACAATGCCGACGGACATGCCAATGGACGCTTCAGTGGACGCCCCCATGGAGGTGCCAGCAGGTGTGTCGGTGGGGTTCATGGCGATCAACTGCGCACCGAGGCACCACCACACACGGCGATGTCCTGGCCGGTAATGGCACCCGCGTCGTCAGACAACAGATAGGCCACCAGTGCCGCAATTTCTTCGGGCCGTATCAGCCTGCCAATGGGCGGCAGGCGTGGTGTGGTGCCGGTGCGCGCCGGGTCCACCAGCATGGGTGTGTCGGTGGCGGCGGGCGACACCACGTTGACGGTCACACCGGCGGTAATGGACTCGGCCGCCCAGCTACGTGCCAGCGACACCAGCGCAGCCTTGCTGGCGGCGTACTGGCTGCGCCCCGCAATGCCCACCGAGACGCGGCTGCCCATCAGCACCATGCGGCCACGGCCTGCGGCCTGCATGGCCGGCAGAAAATGGTTGGCGAGACGGGTGGCGGCATCCACGTGCAGACGCCACATGGTCTCGCCGTCCGCCGGGTCCAGCGCGCCCAATGAGCCCACGCGCAGCACACCGGCGGCATGCACCAGCGCGTCGGGCGCGCGGCCTCGCAACGAAGAAGACAGCAGCGCGGGGACGGTGTGGGTGATGGCAGAGCCGTCAGACAGATCCACCGCATGGCTTGTAAAGTGCCCATCCACCAGTTGGGCGGGTGCACGGTCCAGCCCCAGCACCTGCCAGCCGTCGGCAAGCAGCCTGCGTGCGATGGCAAGCCCAATGCCCGAACTGGTACCGGTGACAACCGCAATGCGCGGCTCAGTGTTGGGCATGGTGTTATTCAAGGGTGATCTTTTTGTCGGCAATGATCTTGCCGGATGTGGCGATGTCATCCGCCTGGAACTTGGCAAAGTCGGCCGCACTGCCGCCGCCAGGCACGATGCCGTCGGTGATCAGGCGGTCGCGCATGTCGCTGGCCAGAGCCTTGTTGATGGCCGCGTTGAGTTTTTGCACGATGTCCGCCGGTGCCTTGGCCGGTGCCCACAGGTCGTACCAGCTGGCACACTCAAAGCCGGGAAGGGTTTCACCCACGGTGGCGACGTCGGGCAGGTTGGGCAGGCGCTTGGCCGATGTCACACCCACCACCTTGAGTTGCCCGTTCTTGTGAAACTGCACCGAGCCCAGCACCGGGTCGATGAAGCCTTCGATCTGCCCACCCACCAGGTCGGTCATGGCCGGGCCTGTGCCTTTGTAGGGCACGATGCCAATGGCCGACCCCGCAGCCTGCTCCAGCTTGACGGTGCACAAATGGCCTGCTGAGCCGATGGACCCCACCGCAAAGTTGAGCTTGCCGGGGTTGGCCTTGACGGCAGCCACCAGGCCCTTGATATCGCTCACACCGAGCTTGTTGCTGATGGCCACGGACAGCGGTGCCAGCGCCACCAGACCAATCGGGGCAAAGTCGGTTTGCACCTTGTAGGGCACCGACTTCATCGTGAGCGGTGCTGTGACAAAGGTGCTGGCATTGAACAGCAGTGTGTAGCCATCTGCGGGGGCTTTGGCCACCGCATCGGCACCAATGATGCCGTTGCCACCCGCGCGGTTTTCCACCACAAAGTTGTGGCCAAACTGGTCGCTGAGTTTTTGCGCGAGCATGCGGCCCACCCTGTCCAGCGTGCCACCGGGCGGGAACGGGATGATGAACTTGACCGGCTTGTCGGGGAAGCTGGCCGCGGTTTGCGCGGAGGTACTTCCCGCAGCCAGAGCCAACGTCATGCCGATGGCGGCGGCGAGCAGAAAATTTGTTTTGTTTGCGTTCATGAAGGGCTCCTTTTTTTCAGCGGGGTGCCGATTTATTCAATGCCATGCAAGGCCAGCAGCGTCTTCATGCGCCGCACAGCCAGCTCGGGGTTTTGCAACACGTTGGCCGCATCCGCCAGGCGGAACAACTCCGCCAGGTGCACCAGGGAACGCGTGCTGTGTTGCCCGCCCACCATGGTGAAGTGGCTCTGGTGGCCATTCAGCCAGGCCATGAACACCACGCCGGTTTTGTAGAACCGGGTGGGTGCCGCAAAGATGTGGCGCGACAGCGGCACGGTCGGGCCCAGGATGGCGTGGAAGCGATCGAGCTTGCCTTGCGCCAATTCACCCAGTGCGGCACTCGCCGCCGGCGCGATGGCGTCGAAGATGCCCAGCAGCGCATCGCTCTTGCCGTGCGTGGGCTCGGTTCCGAAGCCGTCGCCCGCGATCAACTCGGCGTAGTTGAAATCGTCGCCCGTGTACATGCGCACGCCCGGCGGCAGGCGCCGGCGCATCGCGATCTCCTTGTCCTTGTCCAGCAGCGAGATCTTGATGCCATCGACCTTGTGCGGATGGGCGGCGATCACGCCCAGCGCCGTGTCCATCGCCGCTTCCACATTGCTGCTGCCCCAGTAACCCGCCAGCGCAGGATCGAACATGTCGCCCAGCCAGTGCAGCACGACGGGTTGCTTGGCCTGCGACAGGATGCGGTCGTAGA
>JANOAP010000703.1:0-10484 GCA_031411175.1 Rhodoferax sp.
CCAACATTCCGCTGGCGCTGGTGGGTGCGGTGGTAGGCCTGTGGCTGTCGGGCCAACCCCTGAGTGTGGCGGCGCTGGTGGGCTTTATCACACTGGCAGGCATTGCCATTCGCAATGGCATTTTGAAGGTGTCGCATTACATCAACCTGTGTGCCTTTGAGGGCGAAAACTTCGACACCAAAATGCTGCTGCGCGGATCGCAGGAGCGGCTGACCCCGGTGTTGATGACAGCGCTGGTGGCCGCACTGGCGCTGGCTCCGCTGCTGTTTGAAGCCGATATGCCGGGCACTGAAATTTTGCACCCCGTGGCGGTGGTGATCTTCTCCGGCCTCATCACCTCCACCCTGCTTGATTCGTTTTTGACCCCTGCCATGGTGGCGCTATTTGGGCGCAAACCCATCGCGGCGCTGGTACAGGATTCTGGCTCCGAGACGTTCTAACGCAGTCTGATTTTTGTTCCGTAAACCACCAACCCGAAAGGTAAACCATGAAAATTAAAACGCTTGCAATCGCCACATCTTTGGCACTGGCCAGTTGGACAGCCTCAGCGGCTGGCGACCACGGACATGATCCAAAATATGGCGGCGTGGTTGTAGAAACCAAAGTGGGCGATATAGAAATCGTCGCCAAGCCGGACATGATTCAGATTTACGTCAGCGACCATGGTAAGGCCATGAAACTCGACGGAGCCAAGGCCAAGGTCACCCTGCTCAACGGTACCGACAAGTCCGAGGCTGAGCTGCTACCGGCGGGTGACAAGCTTGAGGCCAAAGGCGCATTCAAAGTAGCCAAGGGCACCAAGGGCATCGCAGTGGTCACGTTGGCAGGCAAGCCACCGGCCACAGCGCGATTTGAGGTCAAGAAATGACTTTTGAGACTGCTTTGAGCGTGAATTAGGGCGATAGCCCCCGTAGATATTGCTCAAGAAGCTATTAATTAAGTAGCAATTCAGACTGGCGAGGCGGCAGAACCTGGTTTGTTCTAAAGGATGCAGAATTTGCAAAATCACCGATTCATCGTCATTGCGAGCGTAGCGCGGCAATCCAGGCGTCAGTTGAGCGCGAGCATGGATTGCCGCGCTACGCTCGCAATGTCGAGGCGGGTACTTGCGCAACGGCTGTGTCGTCAAGCCGGTGCCGGGTTGCCAGGTTGCCTGGTATCGCCCGGCTTTAAAAGTTGGCCGTCAGCGTGACGCGAAACGAGCGCGACTCAATCGGATGGAAGTGAACGTCGTCCACCGGGGCTGCTTCGCCCCGGAGCCGTGACGTGTAGAAATAGTCAATGGCCGAGTCCCTGCGGTCCGTGAGGTTGAAGCCCTCCAGCTCGATTTTGACCTTGGGGTTGATCTTGTAGCCGATGCGGGCATTGAGTGTGGTTGTGGCCTGCGAGCGCACTGAGTTGTCTTCCACCAGGGGGCGGGCACCAAAATGCCGCAACTGCACGGCACCAAACCACGGGCCGATGTTGTCCACCGCCAGCGCGAGCGAGGCAACCCCTTCCACCGCACCAGGAACACGGTCACCCACCGGGTTGGCATCGCGAAAGCGCGCCTGCGCGAAGGCCAGGTCGGCATCAATGGTGAGCCAGCGGTTGGGCTTGTAGTAGTTGGAAAACTCAAAGCCCACACGCCGGCTGGGCCGGCCCGCTTCGGTGGTGCCTGCATCGCCCACAAAAATCAGCTCGGAGTCCAGCTCAAGCTGGTACACAGAAAACGAGCTTTGCAGGCCTGCAATGGCCTCGGTTCGGACGCCCAGCTCAAACCCGCGCGAGCCCGCCAGAGGCGAGACCTTGCTGGCAGGGCCACCCGTTTTGGGATCGACGGTGATGGTGGTGCCCCGCGCATCATTGCTGTGAAAGCCTGAGCCCACGCTGGCATACAACTCGGTCTTGTTCCAGGGGCCGAAGATCAGGTTGAGCTTGGGGCTGGTCGCCGTGGCCGTGTGGGTGCCCGAGTTGGCGGGGTTGTCGCTGTGCACATTAAAGCGAAAGGCATCGACCCGCAGCCCCGCCACCGTGCGGAATTTATCGGTCCATCGTGTGCTGTTCTCCAGATACAGCCCCAGGCTGGTTTCAACGATGTGGTCTGAGCGTGTGGTGCTCAAACGCTGCCGCGCCACGCTGCTGTAAAGCTCGTTGTAAATGTTGTCATTCTGGAACTGCACACCCACGGTGTTTTCAGACTTGCGCCCCAGCAGGGTGGATTCCCAGGTGTGGCTGGCGTTGATGCCGGTGGTCACCCGGTGGTCGGGCTGGGCAAACTGGTCACCGTTGACCGGGTCATCCTGAAAATAGGTGAAGTTGGAAAACAGGTCCAGCTGGCTTCGCACCACATAGGCGCTGACCTGGCTTGACGAGCTGTCGTCACTGCGCCGCCACGCGCCAGACAGGCTGTAGCGGCTGGCCTGGCCGCCATCGGTCTGGTCCACCCCGTCAAAGCGGCCCAGGGCACCCGAGGCCACCGCGCGCTGGGGGATTTGATCGGTGGAATGCCATTTGGCGTCATAGGCCATCAAGGCCACGTTGAAACCATTGCCTTCCGTGCCCTGGCTGTAACGCAGCACGCCGTTGCGCTTGCTGTAGCCATCGCCCACGGTGAACGGGCCATCGTTATGAAAAAGCTCCAGCGCATACAGCAGCTTGCCCTCACCGACTTTCACAGAATCAGCCAGTAGCGTGCGCGCATAGCGGTTTTGCCCCAAGCCAAGACTGAAGATGCCTCGCGCCAGCGTGTTGGCATATTTCACGCTGACTGAACCGGCTGAGGAGAAATCACCCTCGGCCGCATAAAAAGGGCCTTTGCGGTACTCCAGCAAGGTGGTCAATTCGGGGATCAAAAAATTAACGTCCGTCCAGCCTTGGCCATGCGCGTGGCTGCGCTGGTTCACCGGCATGCCGTCCACGGTGGTGCGCAAATCGGTGCCATGGTCCAGGTTGAAGCCGCGCAGGTAAAACTGGTTGGCCTTGCCTTCGCCACTGTGTTGGCTCACCACCAGCCCTGGCACGGCCTCCAGCAATTCGCCGGGCCGGTACACGGTGCGGGCTTCAAGCTGCTGCTGGGTCACCACGCCCATGCTCGCGGTTTCGGCATCGCCCAGCACGCTGTTGCGCGAGGTTTGAATCACGACCGGGGGCAGGTTTGCCGTAGCAGCCTGCGCCCAGGCTGCGGTTTGGATGGCTGCACCGCCGCCGGCCACGGCAACCGAAGCAAGGGCGGCGATGTTTTTTTTCAACAATTGCATCATCTTGATTTTCCCATGCCCAATGCCACCCAACTCAACTGACCCGTTGCCAGAACCACCAGGTGGCCAGCCCCACCAGGGCGATTGAACCACCCCGCACCACCACCGTGGTGTACCAGGGTCGCGCTACAAATAGCTGCGACACCAGTACCCAGCCACTGACGGCAATGAGTTGCCCCGCCTCCACACCGATGTTGAACCCCGCCAGCGCCCAGGGCAGCAGGCCAGTGGGTGCGGCGGCTTCCTGCAGCAAGCCCGCAAAGCCAAAGCCATGGACCAGGCCAAACACCCCGGCCAGCACGTCGGTGCGCAGCCAGGGCACGGGACGCAGGTTCAGCAGTGCGGTCACGGCGATGGACGCGGCAATCACCGGCTCCACCCAGGCAGGTGAGGCCTGGGTCCAGCCGAAGGTGGCCAGCATCAATGTGATGGAATGGCCGACGGTGAACGCGGTAATGGTGCGCAGCAAGGCGACCCACACGTTGCCCGACGTTGACGGCCCTGTCATCGCCCCATGCGGTGGCTGCCCTGCACGCAAACTCGAGCGCAGACCAAGCCGCAAGGGCAGCACCAGTGCCAGCAAGAAGGCGAGGTGATCGTAGCCTTCGAGCAGGTGATGCATGCCCAGCAGGAAGTAGTCTTTCAGCGCAGACCAGCGGCCGGAGGGCTGAGCCTCTGCTTGGCTCAGCAGCAGCGGCGTGGGCTGTTGGGGCGACGTGGTGGTCAGCAAGTCCTTGCCGCCTATCCGGCCGGCCACCAGCAGGCGGTGCGTGGCATCTTGATCCCTGAAGAGCGTGTATTTGAAAGCGAGCGACTGCGCCACCGGACAGCGCGCCTGCGCCACCATTCGCATGTAGGCGCCGTCACCGCGTTGTTCAACGCCATCAGCCTGCCAGACGATGCGGCAGGTTGTCCCTGGGGCGGGTGGCATGGCGGCCTGCGCAACCGGTGGGGGTTCGATTTGGGCAACTTCAGTCAGCAATTGCTGCACCCGGGGCGTTGCAGCCCTGACTTCACCCCAGGTCACCTTGCCGTCGGCGTTGGCATCCAGAGGCAAGATCTGGTCGAGATCCTTGATGGCCACCGACAGCGTGAAACGCAATCCGTGTAAAGAAGCAGCCTCGGTACTGGCGGTAGTGTTGGAGGCAGGCGCAACCCCATCCGTCTGCTGCACATCCAGGTACGCATCGCTGCCTTTGTGCGCCCACGCTGGCGTCAAACCTAACGCAGCGATCATCAGCAAGGCTAAAACAAAGCGGTTCATTTAGCGCCCGCCTTGGAGGGCGACGTCTTTGCCAGGCGCGCATCCTGCAACCCCGCAGCGCGGATAGCGGTTTCAATTTCAGTCAGGGCACCGGCATTCCCGGCAGCCCGCGCGCTCTGCACGGCCACCCACCAGTCCAGAGGTTCCCGCTGAAGCAGCAAGTTGGCTCGGGCCAGCGTGAGGGCAGCTGCTGCGTCATCGTCCAGCCACAGCGCGGCCAGTGCCAGCTCGCGCCCGTGCAGGGCCGGGTCATCACCACGGCGCTTCAACTCTGCCATGCGCTCCTGCAACAACGCCCGCGCGCCTGACCAGCGTGCATCACCCAGCCGATTCCACGCGACCGCACGGCGCAACACCACGGCATCGGTCTCGGGCAATGCTGCCAGCGCTTGCAGCGCCTGGGAAGGCTTGCCGGTGCGCAGCAGCAAGTCGCTGTAGGCAATAGCCGTGTACAGATCGGCCTCATGGGCCAGGCTTCGCCGATAGGCTTCTGCCGCTGCGGCATCGCGCCCTGCGCGCTCCTGGGCTTCTGCCAGCAACGACTGGAGCCAGCTTAGCTGGCCTGCGTCTGTGGTTTGTGCAATCAGCGCCGATAAACCTGAGGTGGCCAACCCATGCTGGCCCTGCAGCGACTGCGTCTCCAGACGGCAGGCGCTGGCATACAGGGCCTGGCCGGCACGCGCGACCGCTTCACAGGCCAGCAGAGACTCCGCATAGCGTGCAGAAAGTCGCTCCAGCGAAGCCAAGTTTAGCCAGCCTTGGGCATGGTGCGGTGCACGTGCCAGTGCAGCGGTCAGCACTTTGCGTGATGCGTCAAATTCATGGCGGCCCTGCTGCACCGTGGCCTGCAACACCGCCAGGTCTACGGGTGCATCGGCGCGATCCCACCAGGGGGTCAGCGCTGCCTGTGCCCGCCCCCAAAAACGGGTTTCGCCGGTCTGGCGCGCCATGGCAATGTCCTGGCGCGCGGCAGAGGCAACAGTTATCGGGTCCACAGCCTTCGGCGCAGGCATGCCGAGAGTGGGACGGTTGCGAGTGATGGCGGGCAATACCTCCAGCACGTCGTTGTCACCCCCAGGCGGCAGCAAGGTGGCTGCAAACGCACTCGCCTGCAGCAGCGCTAGCCCTATCGCCACCCCTATTGCAACCAGCTTTGACATAACAACCATGGCCCCATCTCTCGAAAAAATTCTCAAAAATATCGCAAGAAGTCAAAAAAAGCCTGGCAGCGCGTTAAATGACGCTGCCAGGCTCTGTGCTTTCTACCTACTTGAGGCCAGTCGGCTCGGCAGTGTCATCCACCGCCAGCGTGATGGCATTGACATCCACCGGATCACTGTTTTCAGTGTAGTTGGCAATCATGTTGCCAATGTAGTCAATCACCGCCGACACACTTTGGCTCAGGTTAGCCGTCGGCGACGTGGGCGTAGTGCTGGCATTGTTGCCACCACCCCCGCACCCCGCCAGGAGCCCGACAGACAGCACGCCCGCCAACAGCAGTCTTGAATTGAGTTTGTTCATGGTTTTCTTCCTCGAAATTCAAACTCAGTTCGAACCGGCATTCGGCGTATTCAGGTAAGGGAATACGCTCAGGAAAGGCACGGTTGCCTGATCCACGGCATCGTGAATATTGGCCGACGTTGCACCCAAGGGCACACTGGAAGCCTTGCACTGGGATGTCACACCTGCCACACCCGGAATGCTGTTGAGCTTCAGGGCGTCGTTATCCCCATTGATCACGCACAAACCGCCCAGCATGGCCACGAGCGCAATGTCAACCACGTCATCTTTGGGCCTGCGACCATTTGGAAAGCCCGCATTGTCGGTACCACCCGCCAAAGCATTGCCAGCCACGCCCAGACGGTTCTGGTTCGCGGCAGGCACGGCTGCTACAGCAGTATTGAGCCGCAGCATTTCTGAAGGCGTTGGATTGACGGTTGGCTTGTTGACGCCTGTAATGCCAGTCAGGAACGTAGTGGCCAGGTCAGTGCGTGGCAGGTTGGTGGGGGCCACCGTGGCACCCAGCACCACACCCAGCAGAGCCGGCAAGGTTGGGTTGGTCACATAGGCCAGAAACTGTGCATCGTCCTTCGGGCTTGACGCGTTGAACTTGTCCTTGTCAGGCAGGCCAATCACAACCTCGTTCACCAGCGGATTGCCCAGACGTGACACTTGAGTCCAGGCACCACCGGCTTTTTCGGCCTTGTCGTTGCCTGCGGTGGGTGCACCGTTGAGCAGACGGCCCTGGCGCATGCTGGCTGTGGTCCAGCCACCAATCACGGTTTCGGTGCCTGCTGTCAGGCAGTCTTTGTGCACTTCCAGGGCCAGCGTTGTGACGTTGGATTTCTGGATCACGTGCTGCCCGCCATTGCCGGCGGCATCCTTGTTGGCCGGATTCAATAGAAAAGAGGCAGGTGCATTCACCAGGTCAAATATGGTGCCCAGGTTGACTGCAAAGCCTTCCTGGCGCTGACCCACAAATACCTTGCCCTGGTCCTTGCCCGCCGGGCACCCAGGGATGGTCACCGTGTGAATGTGCTTGCCCGCATAAGTGGGGTAATCCGCAATGGTTTTGACGCCGATGTTGTCCACGGGTTTCTCAAACGTGGCGCTGCCGCCCGTCTTGGTAATGGCGGACACAGCGCCCTTGCGGCGGTCGCCACGAACGATGTTGACGCTGTAGGTCTCGTTCACATTCAGATTGGCATCGTTCAGGGCGCTCACAGCACCGGCCTGCATCAACGGAATCGCCACACTGGCGGTGCCAATCTGCAGCGGAATCGATTTCAGGTTGTTCTTGAAACGGAACTGGAAGGTGATGTCTTCCTTGGCGTCGCCATTGTTGTCAATGTGGATTTCATACAGCGCGTTGGGGTCCAGCTGGAAGTAGTTGGGGCCACCGTACGGGGCCTGCAAAGGCTGGTAGTTGGCCAGCAGCGTCACGTAGTCGGACCGTCCGCCCGAACCATTGGCGGCAACACCTTCATAACTTCTAAACATATAGAAATCAGTGCCGTCAACTTTAGGGCTGCCCGTGATGAACGGGGCCTCTCGGTGGCTGGACGCCATCGCGCCGCTGGCTGCCGCCAACAGCACGCAGGCCTGGGCCAGATGCGTAAATTTCAATTTCATGATCAATCTCCGGGTTTGAAATACAGCGGATGCTGCAAGTTAGATACGCGCCGCGTTTGCCACTGGATTCAAAATCCGTCACGATTTTTTCAAATATTTTTAAAAACCGTTACAGGACGTTGAAACCAGCCGCTGCAGTACCAGTCGCATTGAAGCCTGTCCGGTAGGGGCAGGCTTCAGCACGGACGATATGGGCTCACGGCACATTCATCTGTGCGATACCGAACGGCCAGCGAACACCCGCGCACCCCCCCCAAAAAGTCAACCCACCACGATCCCGCCCGGGTGATTGGCACCACCCATGGTGCCCCCGCGACACGGCCTTTGCAGGTCAGGCGTGGTGACGGCTATTGCCGCGCGTGCCGCACATTGCGCGGAAGCGCAGCGGGGTAGCTGGTGCGAAACGGATTGATGTCCAGCCCGCCACGGCGGGTGTAGCGCGCATAAACGGCCAGCTTCATGGGTTTGCAGCGCGTCCAGATGTCCATGAAGATGCGCTCCACACACTGTTCATGAAACTCGTTGTGGTTGCGAAAACTCACCAGATATTGCAGCAGGCCGCCCTGCTCGATCTGATCGCCGGTGTAGCTGATCTGCACACTGCCCCAGTCGGGCTGGCCCGTCACCAGGCAATTGCTCTTGAGCAGGTTGCTGGTGAACACTTCGCTTACTGGGGCTTCGTTGGGCGTGACCGTCAACAACTCTGGGGCGGGCGTGTAACGGGTGCATTCAATGTCGAGGCGGTCAAGGCTCAGGCCGTCGAGTTCATGCACGGGTTCACGATCAAACATGTCCGGGCCGAGGAGCGACACGCCGAGGGACACAGGCGCCGCCCGTTCAACCTGAGCGGGTCGAAGGGCTTCGGCTGGCTCAATCGGAACGGAACGAGGCGCGGCTTCGCGCCACACGGCTTCACTGATGTCGGCACGCAGGCGGGCACGCACCTCGTCGGCACTCGCAAATTTGGTATTGTTGAAACTGTTGAGATACAGCTTGAACGACTTGCTCTCAATGATGTTGAGCGTCTCGCAGGGCACGGTGAAGTGCGCCAGCGCCACCAGCGGTTTGCCACGGGCATTGAGCCAGCTCAGCTCAAAGGCTGTCCACATGTCAGCACCGAAGAATGGAGCCGCGCCATCAATGCCAATCTCGGCACGTTTACCCGCCCGCGGGATGGGGAATAACAGCGAGGCGTCGTACTGGTCAATGTACCTCGACGACTTGCCCAACTGGGATTGTTCGGGCGAGTTCATGCCGTTTTTAAGTGGGGAAGCAGGCTGACCAGCAAGCGCTGCACCACCCCCGGTGGCAGGTCATGGCCCATGCCTTCAATCGGTACGAATTTGGCACCCACGATACGTTTGGCAGTGTCCTGGCCACAGGCAAAAGGCACAAGTACATCTTCGGTGCCGTGCACCACGAGCGTGGGCAGCTTGAGGTCTTTCAGTGCCTGGGCACGCTGCGAATCCGCCATGATGGCCAGCATCTGGCGTGACACGCCTTGCGGGTGGTAGCTGCGTTGGAAAGCGATGGCGGCACGTGCACGTATCTCGGCTTCGGGCAGCGGAAACGCCGGGCTGCCAATCACACTGATCAGCTTCACGTAAAAGTCGCCGATGTCTTTCGGTGCCAGGCTGGCCGGGCGATTCAGCAGCGCCCGCACCACATGCGGCTTGGTTTGAGGCAGGCCGCGCGCACCGCTGGTGCTCATGATGCTGGTCAGGCTGATGCAGCGTTTGGGTTGCGCCAGCGCCACGCGCTGGGCGATCATGCCGCCCATGCTCACGCCCACGATGTGGGCTCTTTTGATGTCCAGCGCGTCCAGCACCCCCAAGGTGTCTTGCGCCATGTCGCTCAGGGAATACGGCGCGTCCACGGCCAGCCCCAGGCGGGCGCGGAGTCCGGCCCACAACACATTGGGTACTCCCTTCTCATCAAAGTGCTGGCTTAAACCGATGTCCCGGTTGTCATGGCGGACGACGCGGTAGCCCGCGTCCACCAGGGCCTGCACCAAGTCGACCGGCCAAGCGATGAGTTGCATCCCCAGGCCCATGATGAGCACAACCACCGGGCGCTCGTTGCCTCTGGCGTCAACGCCGGCACCGGTGTCTTCGACTTCAAGGTTGATTCCGTTTGCTCTAATTTTCATAGCTGATAAAGCTCATTTTATAAGGGCTACAGCCCGATTTTATTGATAGAAACAGGTCAACCAAGCAGTTTTCGCCGAAACACCAGCCGGTCAGTCGCCGAGGCCGCGCTGGCCAGCGCGTAGCCGCCGCCAGTGAATTTTTCCAGTGCACTGACCGATTCGATACGGTGCTCAATGGCATACCGCGCCATCATGCCGCGTGCCTTTTTGGCGAAGAAACTTACCACCTTGAACTGGCCATTGCTGAAGTCTTCAAACGTGCAGTGCACCACGCGGGCTTTGAGCAGTGGGGTGCTGACGGCCTTGAAATACTCCTGCGAGGCGAGGTTAACCACGATGGGCTCTGCCCCGCTATTTGCCCCAGCATTCACCTCCGCTTGCAGGCGTTCATTGAGGTACGGCGCAATAATTTTTTGCCAGTACTGATAGAGGTTGTCTGGGCGGCCCACCTTGAGCGAGGTGCCCATTTCAAGCCGGTAAGGTTGCATCAGGTCCAGCGGACGCAACACGCCATACAAGCCACTCAAGATGCACAAATGGTCTTGCGCCCAGGCCAGGTCGTCAGGCTGAAGGGTTTTGGCTACCAGGCCGTCGTACACATCACCATCAAAAGCCAGCACGGCCTGCTTGGCGTTTTCCAGATTGAACTCGGGGGTCCAGCTGGCGTAACGCGCCACATTGAGCTCCGACAAACTCTGGC
>JANOAP010000704.1:0-4813 GCA_031411175.1 Rhodoferax sp.
CTACCCAGTCGCGCATGGCTTCATTAAGCGCGTCCTTTAGCGTCTTGCTGCCGCTTTCCACCGGCACCACGGTGGCACCCAGCAGCTTCATGCGGTAGACGTTGGGGCTCTGGCGTTTCACGTCTTCGCTGCCCATGTAAACCACACACTCCAGGCCATAACGGGCGCAGATAGTGGCCGTGGCCACACCATGCTGCCCGGCACCGGTTTCGGCGATGACACGTGGTTTGCCCATGCGTTTGGCGAGCATGGCCTGACCAATGGTGTTGTTGATCTTGTGGGCACCGGTGTGATTCAAATCTTCGCGTTTCAGGAAAATTTGTGCGCCATATCCCTTGCCGTCGGCCATCTCGCGGCTCATGCGGGCCGCGTGGTAAACCGGGGAAGGGCGGCCGACAAAATGTGCCAGTTCAGACTCGAACTCGGCGATAAAGGCCGGGTCGTTCTGGTACTGGGCGTAAGCGGTTTTGAGTTCGTTGATGGCGTGGGTCAATGTCTCAGAGACAAAGCTGCCGCCGTAAATTCCGAAGTGGCCCTTGTCGTCAGGCAAGTTGTAAGGGGCAGCATCAGGCTGTTGGTAAGTGTTCATGATTTTGATCGGTTGAGGACAGAGCAAACTCATTCGCTCTCGCTCATGTAGTCTTGGTCTGTCCCGCAAGGTTTTCGAATTGCCTGTCGGCTGCACGAACGGCAGCGACGAAGCGGTTGATTTTGTCGGTGTCCTTGATTCCCTTGGAGGACTCGACACCGGAGCTGACATCCACGGCCAGCGTTTTACAACGTGGTCGTACCTGCAGAATGCCGTCGGCCACGTTTGCAGCACTCAGCCCACCACTCAAGACGAGGTGAGCGTTGACGCTTGGAGGAAGAAGTGACCAATTAAAAACCTTGCCGCCGCCGCCATAACCCTCAACGTGTGCGTCGAGCAGAATGGCTTGGGCGTTTGAATAAACGTGCGCATATTTTACGAGGTCAAAGCCCGCCGCACCATCTCCCAGCGGAATTCTTGCTGCGCGCAGGTAGGCCCGTGTGCCGCCTTCCGTCGCCACCTGGCATTCCTCAGGCGTTTCATCACCATGAAATTGCACGGTAGCCCCCGGTATATGTGCATAAGCAGCTACTAGTTTTGTAGCGGTCTCATTGACAAACAGCAGCACCGGCGTCACAAAAGGCGGCAGCCGCCGCGCCAACTCGGCCGCCCGCTCGATGGGCACGTAGCGCGGGCTTTTGTCATAGAGCACAAAACCCACCGCATCAGCCCCGGCGGCTACAGCGGCATCCACGTCCTGTTCACGCGTCAGCCCGCAAATTTTGATCCGGGTGCGTTGTTGGGAGTTTTGTGTCATGGCAACCCATCATACGCAGGCGTGCGATCTGGCAAGCCCCAATGGCTTTCGTAGCGCGGTCCCAAAAAGTACAGGCCATCGGGCGAAAAGGTCGGGGCGGCGGCATTGCGGTCACGTGCGGCCAGCACTTCCAGAATCCATCCCGGCGGGTATTTTCCTTGTCCGATAGCGACCAGGCAGCCCATGATGTTGCGAATCATGTGGTGCAAAAAAGCATTGGCCTCAAATTCAAAACGCCAGTAGGCCCCGCGTTGCGTGATGTTGACGTGAAGTAGGTTTTTCACGGGCGACAACGCCTGGCAGGCCGAGGCACGAAAGGAGGAGAAGTCGTGTTCGCCCAACAGGTGCCTGGCGGCTTGCTGCATGGGGTGCAGGTCTAGCGATTTGAACACCCAGCCCACCCGGCCCGCCTCCACACTGGGGCGCACTGGGGAGTCCAGCAAGATGTAGGCATAACGCCGCGACACAGCACTGGCCCGGCAATGAAACTCTCGAGGCACCTCGTGCGCCCACTGCACGGCAATGTCGTGAGGTAAATGGGCGTTGGTGCCGCGCACCCATGAATTGGTGTCTCGCGCCAGAGCGGTGTCGAAATGGATGACCTGCATCAGGCCATGAACACCGGCGTCGGTGCGGCCAGCGCACAGGGTGGACACACGGGGCTGGCCAGTGAATTTGCCCAGGGCGGCTTCTAGCTTGTCTTGAACCGTCAGGCCCGAAGACTGGCTTTGCCATCCCTGGTAAGGCTGACCGTTGTAGCTGATCCCTAGCGCCAACCTCACTGGAAATACGAAGGTGTGACAGCGGCCCGCAATTACTTGAGCTTGGTCAACGCCTGCTGCGCCCGTGTCTTCATGTCGCCAGCCGCCTCCGAGATGACTTCTTCAATCAGGGCGCGCGCGCCGTCGTCGTCACCGATGGCACTGAATTCCTCAGCCAAAGCCAGTTTGGTCGCCAAAGGATCTTCAGGCGTTACCGCCGTCGGTGCTGCAGACGTACCTTCCGTAGAGTCACCCAGATCAAGCGACAGTGAGCCAAGGTCGAACTCCAGCATGCCGGACTCTTCAATGGGTACCAGGGGAGGCTTGGCTGCGTCTTGTGCCAGAGGGGCGGGTGAAGTTGACCCAAAGCTGACGGCCGCCTGACGACTGAAGTCCTCGATGTCGCCGGGCAGGGGGTCAGGTGCCCGAACAATCGTGTCGATTTGAGGCAAATCGAATTCAATTTCGTTGCCCGATGCCGTGACGGGTTCGTCCGGCAGCGCCAGATCCATGTCCAGAGGAAGAGGGTTGGATTGTGCAATGGGTAAACGCGTTGTTTGCTCGGTGCTGCGCATGTCCGTGATGGCGCTGGAGTTCTCTTCATCCAAAGAGAAATCCAGATCGAGATCCATGTCGGAAGGCGTGGCCGCAGCGCTTTGGGCAACGTGTTGAGGCACCGTGCTGTCCATGTAGGTGCTGGTTGCCTCCAGTGGTGCCGGGGCAGACAGCACGCCGTTGCCCGACGGCTCACCGCCCGGCTGGTACAACGCATTGGTGGGGTCAAAACTCAAACCAAGCTCACACACACGCTGCCAATCCGGACCTTCAACATTGGTCAGTTTGAAAGCGTCATTCGCAACGCGCTCGAAGCTTTTGGCATCCCGCCTCTTCGCATAAATCTCCAGTAATTTGTGGTGAATGGCGATTCGACCGGCATTGGTCTTCAGGGCTTCCTTCAGGATTTCTTCAGCCTGAAGGTCTCGCCCGTAAGCCAGATATACATCGGCCTCCGCCACCGGGTCCACGTCGTCAGCAGCGTCCAGCTGGCTGGGCGAATAGACCATGGACGACCCCGTCGCATTGCCATCATTGGTGTCTACCCGCTGGCCGCCACTGGCACCAAAGAAGGAATCAGGCTGCAACCGACTTTCCAGAAATGCGCTGTCAACTTCGCCGGACTTCTTGCGCTGACGGGCCCTGTACACACCAAAACCGGCCAGCAGCGCGACCAATCCCGCCGCACCTGCTGGAACCAGGGGGTTTTCGAGGAGCTGATCGACCATGCTTGGTTCCTGCACGGGTGCAGGAACCGGGGCTTTGATCGGCGGCGGTGGCGAAGCAGCCACGACTGGCGCGGCAGGTGCAACAGGCGCTGATGCAGGTTTCTCTGCCGATGCGGCCGCCGCCGGAATGGCCGCGACCGGGATCGTGGGTGCACTGGCCGGTTTTGCTGCGGGGGCAGACGCAACCGCACTGGAAGCAGCGCCTATTTTGGCAAGATCACTGATATTTTTGGAAAGCTCTGAAGCCTTGTCTGACGCCTCTTTGGCTGCGCGTTCTCTGGCAATTTTTTCTGCATCCGCTGCCTGGGCCTGTACAGCACCCTTTGACAACGTGAGCTTGTCTGGCGCGACGGTGCCCGGTTTTTTGTCTTCAACCTTGGCTTGAACACTACCGCTGGACTGCCGGTCTGCCGCAGCCACCTGGGTTTTGGGTGCGCTACCTGCCAGCTTGTTGCGGAACTCGTTGAAGTCCTTGCTTTGGGCAATGACGGTCTGGGTGGCTTCTACAGCACTGACCGCTAGGGCTTGTTCAGCGCTAGGCATGTTCATCACCGCACCACTCTTGATGCGGTTGATGTTGTTGTTGATGAACGCATCCGGGTTGGACCGAAGCAGTGCGACCAGCATCTGATCTAGCGACACATTGGCTGGTTTGTTGGCTGCGGCAATCCGGCTCGCTGTGCTGCCGGGTTTGACTGTGATTTGCCTGTCGCCCGCCGGGGCTTGAATGGGTGCTGGTGTGCTGGTGGGTGGGCTCACAGCAGCAGGTTTTCTGGCGGCTGCTATCGGCCTTGCCGGGGTTTGCGAGGGCTGGCTGGCCACGGCCTGTGAGGAAGCTGCCGGCGCATTAGCCTGCGGTGCACTCACCTGCGGGAGTGCAGCCATCGCCGGTGCAGCCGGAGAGCGCAGGTTAGGTGGATCAAAGAGCATGGTGTAGTCACGGACAATTCGTCCCGACGACCAACTGGCTTCGAGAATCAGATCAACGAAGGGCTCGTTGACAGGTCTGTCACTGACCAGCCGTATAAAGGCACGTCCATCCGGACGCCGTTGAAGGCTGGCCCGCAGGCTGGCCATCGCCGCGTTATATTCCAGCCCCGCAGCCCGAAACGCATCAGGTGACGCAATGGACGCTTTCAGTGAAGCGGCTTCTTCCGCATTGATTTCTGGAACATCGATCTCGGCCCGAAGTGGCTCGCCCAGGGCGGATTGAACAACAATCGGTCCCAGAGAAAGTGCGAGGGTGCTGGAGGCCGATAGGCCCATGAGCGCGGCGGCGGCGGCGGCCATGGCCGTCTTGTGCCATTGATGTGACTTGAGCTTCAATTTAATAGCCTCCGTTGTTCGGGCGAGTGGCAATTATCGCTATACATTTGGACAAACGCCTCGATACGCAAAAGTTAAAAAGTACCTTAACATCAAT
>JANOAP010000705.1:0-13930 GCA_031411175.1 Rhodoferax sp.
CCTGCATCTGATCGTGGCGATTGGTGCGCTGGTGCCGGGCGGGCAGTTTGGTACGGTGCTGCTGGTGGTGGCGCTGGTGATTGACCTGGTGAAGCGGTCCGACGCGGTGGGCACCTGGCATGCATCGCATTTTCACTGGCGCATCCGCACCGTGATCATTGCGGGCGTGCTCTATCTGCTGACCTCCCCCTTGTTCCTGCTTCTGTACTTTCCTGGTGCCATCGCCTGGGGTCTGATATCGGTCTGGTTTCTCTACCGCATCGTCAAAGGCATGGTGAACATGAACAAGGGCCTGCCGATGGAGAGTCCAGCATGAGTGAGTCGGTGAGCCATAACGATTCGAATTTCCACGACGCGAATTGCCTGTTTTGCAAAATCATTGCGGGCAAGATTCCGTCAAGGCTGGTGTACCAGGATGACCAGGTATTTGCCTTTCACGACATCAACCCGTGGGCACCGGTGCATTTTCTGTTGGTACCGAAAATGCACATCCCTTCGATGGCGCACGTTACCGAAGCGCATGTGGGCGTGCTGGGGCATATGATGGTTCTGGCACCCAAGCTGGCTTTGCAGGAGGGGTGCAGACCCTACCCGCAAGGTGGTTTTCGCATCGTGACCAATACCGGTGCTGAAGGCGGCCAGGAAGTGCATCATCTCCACATTCACGTGATGGGTGGCCCCCGGCCCTGGCTCAAAGCTTAGTTATTTGCCTGATTTCGGACCGTGAATCCGAAGTCCGACCCCGATTCAACACAACGCCGACTAAAATTGGCGAAATTCCTTAGGAGAACCTCATGGGACTGTCGACAACACACCTGATTATTTTTCTGGTCATCATCGTGGTGATCTTTGGCACCAAGAAGCTGCGCAACATCGGGGGCGACTTGGGCGGTGCTGTGAAAGGCTTTAAAGACGGCATGAAAGACGGCTCCGATAAGGCAGCTGAAGCCGCGCCTGCGGCCCCGGCCCAGCAAGTTGGCAGCGCGACCAGCGTTGCCAAAGAAACCATTGATGTTGAAGCCAAGACCAAGGCTTGATCCAGGGAATCCCGGGAATAACTGCCAGTGATTGATATCGGGGTTACCAAGCTGGCCATCATTGGCGGCATAGCGCTTATCGTCATCGGCCCCGAAAAACTCCCGGGGCTTGCCAAGACCGTGGGCACGTTGCTGGGGCGGGCCAGGCGCTATGTCGCCGATGTCAAAGCTGAAGTCAACCGGTCCATGGAGCTTGACGAGCTCAAGAAGATGAAGGACACGGTAGAAAACGCGGCGCGTGATGTTGAAAACTCCATCCAGACCAGCGCCAGTGATTTCGAAAAAAGCTGGGCCGAAACGACTGGCGAGGGGTTGAACGCGTTGACGACCGATTCAACCCCCAGTTTCCCCGCGTACAGGCACCCAAAGAAAAAATGGCGGATCAAGCAGGGCGCTACGCCCAACTGGTACAAGGCCCGCACGGGCACCCGCACCAAGGCCTTGTCTGGCGCAGCACGCGTTGCCCGGTACAGGCCACAAAAATTTAGCTGATGACTGATCCTGACCCGAAAAAAGACAGCAAGGAAGACGAACTCGCAGGTACTGAACAACCTTTCGTCCAGCACTTGGTGGAGTTGCGCGACCGGTTGTTGCGTGCCTTGTACGGCGTGGGGGCCATTCTTGCCGTCCTGCTGTTTTACCCAGGACCCTCAAAACTTTATGACTGGCTGGCAATGCCTCTCGTGAAGGCACTGCCGGAGGGCTCGCGCATGATTGCGGTCGGCGTGGTGTCGCCGTTTTTGGTGCCCATCAAGGTGTCGGTGCTGGCCGCCGTCGGGCTGTCACTGCCCTGGATTCTTTACCAAGTCTGGGCGTTTGTCGCACCTGGGCTTTACCGCCACGAGAAAAAGCTGGTGTTGCCACTGGTGGCGGCGAGCACGATCCTGTTTTACACGGGGGCGGCGTTTTGCTATTTCTTTGTGTTCGGCCAGGCCTTTCCCGCGATCCAGAAAATGGCACCCATGTCGGTGGCAGTGAGCCCTGACATTGAGGCCTACCTGGACTTCGTGATCACCATGTTTATCGCATTTGGGGTGGCTTTTGAAGTGCCTATTGCCGTCGTGATCTTGGCCCGCATGGGCATCGTCACGGTGCCTCAGCTCAAGGCTTTCAGAACTTATTTTGTGGTGGCCGCCGCCGCCGTGTCCGGGCTGGTCACGCCACCTGACCCGGTTTCTATGATTGCCTTGCTGGTGCCGATGTACCTGCTGTACGAGGTGGGCATCTGGGCCGCTCAGGTGTTCATCAAGCACACCAAGGCCCCTGACGCCGAGGCGGCGGAATCCGCAAACCCCTAAACCAGTTTCATCAGCCTATTTGGCCTGCTTGCGGGGTTTGGGTCGCACGCCGGGCGTGACATCCAGTTCAATCTTTTCGTCGCGCCGCAGCAGCTGGAATTTCGACGCGGTGCCGGGTTTCAGCGCGGCCACGCTGCTCAGCAACTCCGAGACATTGCCCACCGGCTTGGCCGCGACGCTGGTGATGACGTCACCGGGGCGAATGCCCGCAGTGGCGGCCGGACCGTTTTGCAGCACGCCGGTGATGATCACACCTTGCGATCCGTTCGACTTGTCGGCAGCAGGTGGTTTGATGCCAAAGGTTTCTGCGAGCTCGGGCGACAAATCATTGGGCTCTACACCAATCCAGCCGCGCGTGACCTGTCCGTCTTTGACGATGCTTTCCATCACCATGCGCGCCGTGGAGACCGGAATCGCAAATCCGATGCCCATGCTGCCGCCGGACCGCGAATAAATGGCGGTGTTGATGCCCTGCAGGTTGCCATTGACGTCCACCAGCGCCCCGCCCGAATTGCCGGGGTTAATGGCTGCATCGGTCTGGATGAAGTTCTCAAAGGTGTTGATGCCCAGCTGGTTGCGCCCCAGGGCACTCACAATGCCGCTGGTTACAGTCTGTCCCACGCCAAAAGGGTTGCCAATAGCCAAGACTGAATCACCGACCTGGAGAGAGTCCGAATTGCCCAGCACGATGATCGGCAGGCGGTCGAGGTCTATCTTGAGGACAGCCAGATCAGTGTCAGGGTCCGTGCCAATCACTTTGGCGATGGTGTGGCGACTGTCGTTCAGCACCACCTCGATCTCATCCGCACCTTCAATCACGTGGTTGTTGGTCAGGATATAGCCGCTGGCACTGACGATCACGCCACTGCCCAGGCCGGCCTGGGGTTCATTGCCCTGCTCGCCAAAAAAAAACTTGAACCAGGGGTCGTTGCTATTGGGGTTTTTGCGGGCCGCCTTGCTTGTGTTGATGCTGACGACGGCACCGGACGCCTTTTGCGCAGCCAGCCGAAAGCTGGCAAGCGGCTGACTGGCCGTGCTGCCTGCGGGTGCCTCGACCACCGAGAGCGAACTGAACCCTGTAGGCCGCTTGCCCAACCAGTCCGGTTTCAGGGTTGCCACCACGAAATAGGCGGCGAGCAGAATCGTCGCAGTCTGTGAAAACAGGAGCCAGAGTCTTTTCATGGCCCAAATTGTAGGCGGGGGCAGGGCAGTCGGTGGAAAATGAAACGCCTGACCAACATGACTATTCCTTCACACCAAGTCATCCACATCCAGGACGCCGCACCGCCCAAGCCGCCTGAAGGCAGCCCGTGCAACGGGTGCGGTGTGTGTTGCCTGTCTGCGCCTTGTCCACTCGGCATGGTTTTGTCAGGCCGCCGCACTGGCGCCTGCGTGGCGCTGCGCTGGGTCGCCGCGTCTCAGGTTTACCGGTGTGGAGCCATCAGCGAGCCGCAAGGGGTGTTGCGTGACTGGCTGCCGGGTTCGCTGCATCCGTTGGCGCCGGGGGTAGCGTCGCTGCTGGCCGGTGCGGCCCGGCGCTGGGTTGCTGCGGGGAGTGGTTGTGACAGCAGTCTGGAAGTGGGGGAGGTTGCCAGGGAAGGCGTCAGGGCCAGCGGCACGACAGGACAGTAGGACAATAGCGCATGACTGATCGTGACCAACTCCTTCAATCGCTGAACACCTTGCTGCAGCCAGAGCGCTTCAGGGACTATGGCCCCAATGGCTTGCAGGTAGAAGGCAGCAGGCAGATCCGCAAAATAGTGTCGGGCGTGACGGCAAGCCGGGCGTTGATCGAAGCCGCCATTGCCACCGAAGCCGATGCCATCTTTGTGCACCACGGCCTGTTCTGGCGTGGCCAGGACGGGTGCGTGACAGGCTGGATGAAGCAGCGGCTCGCACTTTTACTGAAGCACGACATCAATTTGTTCGCCTACCACCTGCCGCTGGATGCGCACCCAGCGCTGGGGAATAATGCCCAATTGGGCTTGCAACTGGGTCTGGTGGCACCGGATGTGCCGCAGGCCCGCTTTGGCGAGCAGTCGTTGGGGTTTCTGGGTGGGCGCAGTGATGGGAGCAGTTTTGAAAGTGGACGCGCACTGGCGCAGCATGTAGAAAAGATGTTGAAACGGCCAGTGACCCTCATAGACACTGATGCATCAGCTATTAAAAATATAGCATGGTGTTCGGGTGGGGCGCAAAGTTATTTTGAAGCCGCCATTGCGGCAGGCGCTCAGGCCTTCATCACAGGGGAACTCTCGGAGCCGCAGGCGCACTACGCACGCGAGTGCGGCGTGGCCTATCTGGCTTGCGGTCACCACGCCACCGAGCGTTACGGCGCCCCGGCCGTAGCCGGGCATGTTGCCGCTCAACTGGGCTTGGCGCACGAGTTCATCGATATCGACAATCCCGCATAAACATGGCCCCCACGCTTCTCACTTCGTGTCGTGCGCTGCCCCCCGAGGGGGCCAAGAAAAATGATGGCGGGCTCATCGCCATCACCATGGGTGACCCGGCTGGCATTGGCCCGGAAATCATCGCCAAGGCGTTCCGCGATGCGCCGGAAGTAACGCGGGGCTGCTTTGTAGCGGGTGACGTGGCCACTTTGCGGCGCGCCTCGCAGTTTGTCAGCCAGGGCCGGATAGCGCTTCCTTTGGCGCTGATTGAAACGCCAAAGGAATCGCTTCAGGTGCCGGTGCAATGCGTTCCAGTGCTGCAAATACCGGCCATTGCCCCACCGGTTCCGGTGGGGGCCGTCAGTGGTCTGGCGGGTGAAATGGCCGCTGTTTGCGTAGTCTGGGGCGCTCAGGCGGCCTTGCGAGGGGAGATTGCCGCAGTCGTCACCGCGCCGCTGCATAAAGAGGCATTGGCGCGCGCCGGCGCACCGCATGCCCAGTATCCTGGGCACACCGAGATGCTGCAGGCCCAGGCGGCGGTGTTTCTTGGCAAGAATATCGTCGACGTGCCGGTCCGCATGATGCTGGCCAATGACGAGTTGCGCACCGTGCTGGTAAGCATTCACGTGTCACTTTTGGAGGCCATTAAGGCGGTCACTTTTGACAATGTTTTACAAACACTTCGTATCACGCACGCAACGTTAGGGGCTGTATTGGGCCGCCCCCCCCGCATAGGTGTTGCCGGCTTGAATCCGCATGCGGGCGAGGGTGGGCTGTTCGGACGCGAGGAAATCGAGTTCATTGCACCTGCCATTGCCGCCGCCCGGACCGAAGGCATGGAGGTTCATGGCCCGTTCGCGCCGGACACCGTCTTCATGCGTGCTCGGGCCAAAGAGGGTCAACCCGGTGAGTTTGATGTGGTGGTGGCCATGTACCACGACCAGGGCTTGATCCCGGTGAAGTACTTGGGGGTGGACAAGGGCGTCAATGTGACGTTGGGCCTGCCGCTGGTAAGAACCAGTCCGGACCACGGGACCGCATTTGATATTGCGGGCACCGGTCAGGCAGACGCGTCCAGCCTGATTGAGGCCATCCGCATGGCGCGGGAACTGGTCAGAGTGCCCGCGCCATAGGCAGTTCTACTTTTTGAGGCTATCGCGAATCTCGCGCAACAGCACTACATCTTCAGGCGTGGGGGCGGGCGCAGTGGGTGCGGCCGGGCCTTCGTTCTTCATGCGATTGATCTGTTTGACCATCATGAAAACGATGAACGCCAGAATCGCAAAGTTGACCGCCACAGTGATGAAATTGCCGTATGCCAGAACCGGGACACCAGCCTTCTTCAGGTCCGCAAGCGTTGCACCGGTGCCTGCAGGCACCTGCCCCAGCGTGATGAACAGGGTGGAAAAATCGAGCTTGCCAAACACCGCACCCACGATAGGCATGATGAGATCACTCACGATCGAATCCACAATCTTGCCGAAGGCACCGCCAATGATCACGCCCACGGCAAGATCCATCACGTTGCCCTTGACTGCAAATTCCTTGAATTCGTGCATCATTCCCATGGTAAATCGCCCTCGTTTGTTTAGAAGAAGGCAAGTATTCACGACTGCGGCTGAAAGTCAATGGTCGGGCATGACCGCAGGCTGCCCCTTTCCAGGCTGGGTTCGGGGCGAAAACTGCGTGAGGCGTCAGCTACAATCTCGGGTTCACCCTTACAGCGATGTTTTCATTGAGGATTCCCATGAGTGACACCCTAGTCGGCAATGGCCAGATTGACGCCAGCAAGCGCACTTGGCTTATCGCCTCTGGATGCGCCGGTGCCGTGGGCGGTATTGCCGCCGCTGTCCCGTTCGTCAGCAGTTTTCAGCCTTCCGAAAAGGCCAAGGCCGCCGGTGCCGCCGTAGAGGCTGACATCTCTGCGCTCAAGCCGGGCGAAAAAATGACTGTGGAATGGCGTGGCAAGCCGGTCTGGATTCTCAGGCGCACGCCTGAGCAACTTGCGGCATTGCCGAAGCTGGACTCCCAGCTGGCGGACCCCAAATCAGAACGCAAACCTGCCGACCAGGCGCCTGAATATGCGCGCAATGGCACGCGATCCATCAAGCCGGAATTCCTTGTCACGGTAGGTATCTGCACTCACCTGGGTTGCTCGCCGTCCGACAAGTTCACATTAGGGGCGCAACCGTCGTTGCCTGATGATTGGCAGGGTGGTTTCTTCTGCCCTTGTCATGGCTCCACCTTTGATTTCGCGGGTCGCGTGTTCAAGAACAAGCCGGCTCCGGACAATCTCGAAGTGCCACCGCATATGTATCTCTCAGACACCAAGTTGCTCATTGGTGACGACAAGAAAGCCTAAGGATCAAAAAAATGGCTGAATTCCACGACGTTTCCCCCAACGCCAGTGCTGGCGAGAAATTGACCAACTGGTTCCAGAACCGGCTTCCCACAGCATTTGATGCCTACAAAGTTCACATGTCGGAGTACTACGCTCCGAAGAACTTCAACTTCTGGTACATCTTTGGCTCGCTGGCCCTGCTGGTGCTGGTGATCCAGATCGTCACCGGTATTTTCCTGGTGATGCATTACAAGCCTGATGCGGCGCTGGCGTTCGCCTCCGTGGAGTACATCATGCGCGATGTGCCCTGGGGTTGGCTGATCCGCTACATGCACTCCACGGGCGCCTCCGCTTTTTTCGTGGTGGTGTACCTGCATATGTTCCGTGGTCTGATCTACGGCAGCTATCGCAAACCACGCGAGTTGGTCTGGATTTTCGGCTGTGCGATTTTCCTGTGTCTGATGGCCGAGGCGTTCATGGGTTATCTGCTTCCATGGGGCCAGATGAGCTATTGGGGCGCCCAGGTGATCGTGAACTTGTTCTCTGCCATTCCCTTCATTGGTCCTGACCTTGCTTTGCTGATTCGCGGCGACTTCGTGGTGGGTGATGCGACATTGAACCGCTTCTTCAGCTTTCACGTCATTGCCGTGCCGCTTGTATTGCTGGGCCTGGTGGTCGCGCACTTGATGGCGTTGCATGATGTGGGTTCCAACAACCCTGATGGCGTTGAAATCAAAGGCCCGAAAGCATCGCGAGACGCCAAAGGGCATCCGCTGGATGGCGTTCCATTTCATCCGTACTACACGGTTCACGACATTTTCGCCGTCAGCGTATTCCTGATGGCATTCACTGCCATCATCTTCTTTGCGCCTGAGCTGGGTGGTTACTTCCTGGAGTACAACAACTTCATTCCGGCTGATCCGTTCAAGACGCCACTGCACATTGCGCCGGTCTGGTATTTCACGCCGTTTTACTCGATGCTGCGTGCCGTGACCAGCGAGATGATGTACGCACTGATGGCGTGCGTTGCTGCGGGTGCCTTGTTGTTGATTGCCAAGGTGAAAATGCCCTCTGTCTTCAAGGGAATCATTCTGGCGGCAGCCGTGGTGGTGATCGCGATGATGTTGTCGATCGATGCCAAGTTCTGGGGTGTTGTGGCCATGGGTGGTGGTGTTGTGATTCTGTTTTTCTTGCCCTGGCTGGATTTCAGCCCGGTCAAGTCGATCCGGTACCGCCCGGACTGGCATAAATACCTCTACGCTATCTTCGTGGTTAATTTTCTGGTGCTTGGGTATCTGGGCATGCTTCCGCCCTCATCGATTGGTGGGCGCGTGTCTCAGGCTGGAACCTTGTTCTACTTCGGTTTCTTTATTCTGATGCCATGGTGGAGCAAATTGGGTACCCCCAAGCAAGTGCCCGATCGCGTTACTTTTGCGGCGCATTGAACTGGACTAAATTATGAAAATCATGGGATTTATCAAGAGTATTGTGTTCAGTCTGGCGCTGGCATTGGGCGTCACCGCCGCTGTCCAGGCCAATGAAGGGGGCTTGGTATGGGACAAGGCGCCCAACAAGACCAATGACGTAGCAGCCTTGCAAAATGGCGCGAAACTGTTTGTTAACTACTGTCTAAATTGCCATTCGGCTGCGTTCATGCGGTACAACCGCCTGACGGATATCGGTTTGACCGAAGCCCAAATCAAGGACAACTTGCTTGTCACCAACAGCAAGATTGGTGAAACGATGAAGGCGGCCATTGATCCGCAGCAGGCCAAGGCCTGGTTTGGTGGCAACCCGCCCGATCTCACTGTCATTGCGCGCTCGCGCGCCGGCAGCGGCGGTACGGGTGCCGACTATCTCTATACCTACATGCGCACGTTTTATCGCGACGAAGACAAGCCAACAGGGTGGAACAACCTGGCGTTCCCCAATGTGGGCATGCCCCATGTCTTGTGGGAGCTGCAAGGCAACCGCCAGCCGGTTTACGAAACAAAGACAGAGCATGGTCACGAGGTCAAGGCATTGAAGGGCTGGACACAAGTGAGCCCAGGCAGCATGACGCCTCTGCAATATGACGAAGCCGTTGGTGATCTCGTCAGTTATTTGCAATGGATGGGCGAGCCTGCCCAGAACACCCGCGTGCGCGTGGGTGTCTGGGTGTTGCTGTTCCTTTGCGTATTCACCTTTTTCGCATGGCGGCTTAACGCCGCTTTCTGGAAAGACGTCAAGTAACGTCCCTGTCTTCCCGGGCGGCGCTACGACAAACGCCAGACCCTGGTTTCCCGGAGTGGGTTTGCTTACGGCATCCCACTCCTTTAGTTTTTAGGAGCCCCCACCATGATGGTGTTGTATTCAGGTACTACCTGCCCGTTTTCCCACCGCTGCCGATTCGTCCTCTTTGAAAAAGGCATGGACTTTGAAATTCGTGACGTGGATCTCTACAACAAGCCCGAAGACATCAATGTGATGAATCCGTACGGCCAGGTTCCGATTCTGGTTGAGCGGGATCTCATCCTGTATGAATCCAACATCATCAACGAGTACATTGATGAGCGCTTTCCGCATCCGCAACTGATGCCCGGTGACCCTGTTGATCGGGCCCGGGTTCGCCTGTTCCTGCTCAACTTCGAGAAAGAACTGTTTGTACACGTGTCGACCTTGGAGTCGCGTGCGGCCAAGAGCAATGAGAAACTGCTTGAAAAAGCGCGCGCCCACATTCGGGATCGGTTGACTCAACTGGCACCCATCTTTTTGAAGAACAAGTACATGCTGGGTGACAACTTTTCAATGCTTGACGTAGCCATTGCACCACTGCTGTGGCGTCTTGATTACTACGGCATTGACCTCAGCAAGAACGCGGCCCCGCTTCTCAAATATGCGGAGCGAATTTTCTCGCGGCCCGCCTACATTGAAGCGCTCACACCTTCCGAAAAAGTGATGCGCAAATGAGTTTGCGCGGCTAAGCCAGCACTTGAAGACCAGCCCTTGACGCCATGATTGACGCCGCAGATTCCACATCCACCCGCCCGTACCTGATTCGTGCCCTCTACGAGTGGTGTACGGACAACGGGCTTACCCCTTATGTGGCCGTGCTTGTGGATGACACTGTGCGGGTGCCCAATGAGTACGTGAAAGATGGCGAGATTGTGCTCAATATCAGTTTCGACGCCACCAGTGCGCTCAAACTGGGGAACGACTTCATCGAGTTCAAGGCGCGATTTGCAGGGACGGCCCGTGAAATCATGGTGCCCATCAATCGGGTGATTGCCATTTATGCACGGGAGAACGGGCAGGGGATGTCGTTTCCGATGTCGGTATCTGCGGCGACGCGTGGTGCTGACTCGGCTCCCGCTTTAGTGGCAGCGTCTCCGGACAACGGCATTAAAGTAGTTCAGCTTGCCAATGCCCAGGTGGATAACTCGGGCGAGCCAGACGGTGATTCCCCCCGGCCACCTTCCGGACCCAGGCCAGCGCTCAAGCGGGTTAAATAAGACAGGCGTTGTCCCGAGGTGTCCAGTCAGAAAATGAACCGTTTCTCCGGGCGGGCGCGGGAGCAGACTCCTGTAAAATAAAACTTGTGCCGATTTAGCTCAGTTGGTAGAGCAACCGCCTTGTAAGCGGTAGGTCGTCAGTTCGATTCCGACAATCGGCACCATTTCCAATGTCTCGTTAGACCCGAGGTTAAAACCAGTCTGCCAACGGTTCTGCCGCCAGCCATGGTTTAGCGGTTTCTTGAGATTTGTACCTTCAGCCGAATTGAGTTAACCTCCCATCCCCGGGTTCGCAAATGCGCTTCAAAAGCGGGCAGAAGTTGCCGGACTTTTGCAGCGGTAGCATTGTTGTCCAGAATCAGGCACCAGACCGGCCCGTCAATCGGGCCTGCCTTGATGGATGAATGCAGAGCGCTGGGGATTAGCGATTGAATGGCGTCCAGCCGCGCCACGGAGTCTCTTGACAACTCAGTCAACCGGGCCAGCATAGGTGTTTCCTGCGTGGCTTGCAGGACTGCGACACTGCGCTGGCGTTGATGCATGAATTGGGTTCTTGAAAAAGGAAGCTTGATGCAATTGATTATCACGGACGCCTGGCTGGCAAAAAGCCGAGCCATCCATCTCTCGGGGCGCAGGCTGGTTTTTGCAGGCTGCTTGGCCTCATTGTTTCTCACCCTGATCGCAGCAGGTCTCTACCATTGGGTTTTTTTGAAGGGGGCCCGTGAGGGGTGGCCTGTTGTGGGTACGCTGGTCAGGTTGGTGGTGAAGGACGAGTTTGAGCAGCGTGACCGTTTCATGCGCGAAAACCTGGACGTCATGGCCCGCAAGCTTGGCGAAATGCAAGCCAAACTGATGCAACTGGAGTCGTTGGGTGAACGTGTCTCCGGGCTGGCGGGCGTGAATCCCAATGAGATTAAGGTAGTTCCTGGCCGGGGTGGCGCGCTGGTAGAGGGGCGACCATTGTCGATGGAAGAAATTCAGGTGACGCTGGCCGATATTGACCGTTTGACCGAACAACGCACCGAGTTGATGACCGTCATGGAGTCAAAACTTTTTGACCAGAAAATCCGGAGCATGATGGTGCCAACCCAGCAGCCTGTTCTGGATGGCAGTTTGGGCTCTGCGTTTGGCTGGCGCATTGACCCGTTCACGGGACGCTCAGCATTGCATACCGGACTGGACTTCCAGGCGGAACCGGGCACCCAGATTCTGGCCGCTGCTGGCGGTGTGGTCGTAACCCAGGAATATCACCCCGCCTACGGCAACATGATCGAAATTGACCACGGCAACGACTTGGTCACCCGCTATGCCCACGCCTCAAAAGCCTTTGTTAAAAAAGGCGATCTGATTCGCAGGGGACAAAAATTGGCCGAGGTGGGGACCACCGGACGCTCAACCGGTCCGCATCTGCATTTCGAAGTGCTTGTGCAGGGTGTTCCGCAAGACCCGCAGAAGTTCCTCACCGCGGGCCGCAATTTGCCGGCACAGCACCTGGCCAAGGCGGGCGCACCGGTGCTGTCAGCTCGCAAATAGCGCTCCGTCAGCCCGCCACGTGGGCTCTCCGCACAAAGGTAAAATCAAGGGTTGAGTTGGTTCGCACCTTGAGTTTATCGTCGCGGCATTTGGCCTTGGCGGTTGAGATTTGTGCTTGCAACCCCATTTCATCTTGACTAAAAAAGGATTGCGGGTTCCGTTGACCCAGGTGGGTTAACTGGACTGTTTTGCATTCATGGCCACCAATATTCTTACCAAAATCTTCGGCAGTCGCAATGACCGCCTTCTCAAGCAATACCGCGGTACCGTGACGCGCATCAATGCGATGGAGGCGACGTTAGAGAAGTTGACGGACGACGAGCTCAAAGCCAAGACGCAGGAGTTTCGTGATCGCGTCGCCAAAGGTGAAACGCTGGATGCCCTGCTGCCGGAAGCCTTTGCCGTGGTTCGTGAGGGCTCCAAACGCGTCATGAAGATGCGCCACTTCGATGTGCAAATGCTGGGGGGCATGTCACTGCACAACGGCAAAATTTCGGAGATGGGTACGGGTGAGGGCAAGACCCTGACCGCTACGCTGCCGGTGTATCTGAATGCACTGTCGGGCAAGGGCGTGCACGTGGTCACCGTGAATGACTACCTGGCCAACCGTGACGCGCAGTGGATGGGCAAGCTCTACAACTTCCTGGGCATGAGTGTGGGCATCAATTTGCCGCAAATGCCGCGTGAGGACAAGCAGGCTGCCTACCGTGCTGACATCACCTACGGAACCAACAACGAATACGGTTTTGACTACCTGCGCGACAACATGGTCTACGAGGTGGCTGACCGTGTGCAGCGTGGCCTGAACTACGCCATTGTGGATGAGGTGGACTCCATCCTGATTGACGAGGCACGCACGCCGCTCATCATCAGTGGCCAGGCCGAAGACCACACCAGCCTGTATGTGGCCATCAACAAAGTGGTGCCATTGCTGACCCGCCAGGAAGGCGAAGCCGATCCGCGCACCGGAGAAGGTGTTACCAAACCGGGCGACTTTACTCTGGACGAAAAAAGCCATCAGGTTTTTCTGACCGAACAAGGCCATGAAAGTGCCGAACGCATTCTGTTTGATTTGGGTCTGATCCCGGAAGGGGCCACGCTGTATGACCCGGCCAACATCACGCTGATGCACCATCTGTATGCAGCGCTGCGGGCCAACAACCTTTACCACCGCGACCAGCATTACGTGGTGCAGGAGGGCGAGATTGTCATCGTTGACGAGTTCACCGGGCGCCTGATGTCAGGCCGCCGCTGGAGCGATGGCTTGCACCAGGCGGTGGAGGCCAAAGAAGGCGTGAACATCCAGCCCGAAAACCAGACACTGGCCTCCATTACCTTCCAGAACTATTTCCGTCTGTACGGCAAGCTGGCCGGCATGACCGGCACGGCGGATACCGAGGCGTACGAGTTCCAGGAAATTTACGGGCTGGAGACGGTGGTCATGCCGCCGAATCGCCCCAGCAAGCGCGAAGACCACCTGGATAGGGTCTACAAAACCACGCGTGAAAAATACGAAGCTGCCATCAAGGACATTCGCGAATGTTATGAACGCGGCCAGCCGGTGCTGGTGGGTACCACGTCGATTGAAAATTCGGAAATCATTGCGCAGTTGCTGGAGAAAGAAAAACTGCCGCACCAGGTGCTCAACGCCAAACAGCATGCCCGTGAGGCCGACATTGTGGCGCAGGCAGGCCGCCCCAAGATGATCACCATTGCCACCAACATGGCCGGTCGGGGTACCGACATTGTGCTGGGTGGCAACATGGAGAAAGCCATCAATGCTGTGGAAGCGGATGAATCACTCGATACGGCCGCGAAGCAAAGTCAGATTGATGCG
>JANOAP010000706.1:0-3822 GCA_031411175.1 Rhodoferax sp.
GCACGACGTGCGGTTTGAATTTGACGCGGCACCCCCACTGGAAACCCTGATGCTGCACTTTTGCGGCGAAGTACGCCTGAATCACTGGTACCGCCGTGCGGCCGAGTGGCACACCGAGCCCGTCATCAAAGACATCTACACGCGGCTGAGCCAGGACGAAGCCCGCCATGGCGGTGCCTATTTGAAGTACATGAAGCGCGCCATCAACAATTTCGGGCTGGAGGCCAAATCGGCCTTTGCCAAGGTGGGTGTGTTGATGGCCAGCGCGCGGCGCACAGCGCAGGCCCTGCACCCCACCAATCTGCATGTGAACAAGGCACTGTTTCCGCGAGACACCATTCAAAGCCGTCTGCCCAATCCCGAGTGGCTGGAGCACTGGTTGGACAAGCAGATCAATTTTGATGCGGTGTGGGAAACCAAGGTGGTAGACCGCATCCTGCACAACATGAGTTTGCTGATGGACCGCAGTTTTGCCACGGTTCAGGATCTCAACAAATACCGCAAGGAGCTCAGCCGCGACCTGGCGGCGCTGCTGCCCGCAATGGCCCCGGTGCCGCAGCCTTTGCCTGGGGCACTATCCGGAGCATTACCAGGGGCGGTCTGATGCGACGGAGGTCAGGCCCAGCAGCCGCTCAAGGTTGATCTTGACCTTGACTTCGCGGTGTGCCACGCTGGCCACAATCCGGAAGTCACGTTGCCCCGTGTCCCGGGTAATGTGCTCGCCGGTGGGCATGCCCTGACGGTTGATCAGGATGGCCACACGTGGCGTCGTCGTGTTGCCGCCCCGGCGGATCACCACAGCAATCTCGTTAGTGGTCAGACGGACAAACGAACCGGGCTGGTAAACCCCCACCGCCTTGATGAGCGCCGCACCCGCCTCGTCGATCTGACGCGCCTCGTCAAAATAAATCGCCTGCATGGCCGCTGCCGGAGAGGTCGGCACCCTGGCTGCGCGCGGTGCCAGGCGTGCGGCAAACATGTCGGCCCGCTGGATCAACCGCGCGTAACGCTGGCCCTTTGTTCTCTCACTCAATTTGCCAGGAACGTTAGCGTGATGAAGGCGAACCGCCTCCAGCCAGTCCGGGTCAGTCACACCCATTTGCTGCAGCATGGCGACGGACAACGCCGCGTGCTCGTCAATCCGCTTGCGCTGGGCCGCCGAGGGCGGTTCCATCTGCGATGCGAGCCTGTCCTGCAATTCGGTCATGCCGATGTTCATGGTGAGGGCGGCCTTGCAGGCCATGGCCTCATCCTCTGGGTTCCAGCCTAAAACCTCACGGGCTGCCAGCCCGCACATCACGCTGACCAGCATGGCGTGGGTGGCACTGTAAAGCCGCAACTCGGAGGCAGAGAGGTGAATCAGAGCAAACAAAGTGCCGTCCGGATTGCGGTTCGAATGCCGGTTGAGCTGCGTCTGCACTTTTTCCAGACGAAGCAGAAACTGGGCCGGGTTGCCGTCACGCAGAAAGGCATTGGCCTGAACCTGCAGGTCCAGCCAGTCGGGCGTGCCGTCGCCGCCATCGCCGCGATTGGCATCCAGATCGCCCGAAGAAAGATGGGTGTCTGCAATTTTCCCCAGCGGCTTGTCTTCACGAATCAGGTTGTGGAGCTTGCCCATGTAAGCGCGGTGATGGGCCTCGGATTCGGCAACGTCAATATACAGATTGGCACCGCGCCCAAGCATGGCATTCAAGTATTCGCGGGACAAAAGCACAAAGCCTTTTTGCGCGAGCAGCGTTCCGTCTTCGCCCCGCAGGGAAAAGGGAAGTGGATGTCCAATGCGGATGGACTCGGTGTCCAGCGGTACGAGATTCATATCGCGAAGAAGAAGTGCCTTTGTATCAGGGGCGGTTGATCCCCGAGCTTAAGGGATAACCGGGCCTGCTAGCATTGAAGGCATGACGGACATACCCTTCAATTCTTCCTTTTCAGACAAGATTTGCAGCCGCGCCGACGCTCTGGCGCGGGTTGCTGCGCTGCCCCGCCCACTCGTTTTTACCAACGGCGTGTTCGATGTGATGCACCGAGGCCATGTGGCGTATCTGGAAAAGGCGCGCGCGCTGGGTGCCAGCCTGGTGGTGGCGCTGAACACCGATGCCTCTGCCCGCCGCCTGGGCAAAGGCCCAGACCGCCCGCTGAACAGCGAAATGGACCGTGCGTTTGTGATGGCCGCGCTGGCTTCAACCAGCCTGGTGACTTGGTTTGACGACGACACCCCCACCGAGCTGATCACCGAGCTGCGCCCCGACCTGCTGGTCAAGGGCGGTGACTACGACATGAGCAAGCTCAAGGAAACCAAAGTGGTCGAGGCCTATGGCGGGCGGGCGCAGGCGATCCCGTTTGTGGATGGGTACTCCACCACGGCCCTGGTGAACAGGATTCGGGTGAATGGCTGATGAAAGACTGATTTATCCGGTTTAATACGGCCACCCATCAGCACAACAACATCGCCACCGGCGAAAGGGACGGCACTTTGCGGGAGACTTTGACCCCCTACCAGACGCAATACCTCGCGTGGCTGCTGTCGCGCCGCATGGGTGCGGACTCGGCCGACCTGTTGGCCTCCACGCTGGTCGATGCACAGGTTGACCTGAACCCCCATCAGGTTGATGCAGCGCTCTTCGCGTTTGAAAGCCCGCTTTCCAAAGGTGTCATCCTGGCCGATGAAGTGGGCTTGGGCAAGACCATCGAAGCCGGTTTGATCATTGCCCAGCGTTGGGCCGAGCGCAAACGCCGCATCCTCATTATCGTGCCTGCCAACCTGCGCAAGCAGTGGCATCAGGAACTGCAAGACAAGTTCAGCCTGCAAGCGCTGATTCTGGAAGCCAAAAACTACAAACAGCTGCGCAAAGACGGTCACAAAGCGCCGTTTGAGCAACACAGCCGCATCATCATCTGCTCCTACCAGTTCGCCAAGTCCAAAGCAGACGACCTGCAGCGTGTGCCGTGGGATCTGGTGGTGATGGACGAGGCCCACCGCTTGCGCAATGTCTACAAACCCGGCAACGTGATCGGCAAGGCGCTCAAGGAAGCCTTGAGCCATGCACCCAAAGTGCTGCTCACCGCCACGCCGTTGCAAAACTCGTTGCTGGAGTTGTATGGCCTGGTCAGCATCGTGGACGACCGTGTGTTCGGCGACTTGTCCAGCTTTCGTGACCAGTTTGGCGCGCTGGGCCATGCCGACACCTTTGCCAAGCTGCGTAACCGCCTGGCCACCGTTTGCAAGCGCACCCTGCGCCGTCAGGTGCAGCCTTATATTTCTTACACCAAACGCATACCGCTGGTGCAGGAGTTCACGCCCTCGCAAGACGAGCAGGCCCTGCACCAACTGGTGGCCGATTACCTGCGCCGCCCCGCCAGCCACGCCCTGCCCGCCAGTCAGCGGCAACTGATCTCGTTGGTGTTGTGGAAGCTGCTAGCCACCAGCAGCTACGCCATTGCCGGTGCCTTGGGCACCATGGCTGAACGCCTTGAAGGGCAGCTCAAGGCTGCGCCAACCCAGGAGCTGGCGGAGACGCTGGACGAAGACTACGAAGCGCTGGATGAAACCGAAGAAGAGTGGAGCGAGCCTGTAGCTCCACCGTCCCCCGAGCAACTGGCCAGCGTGGCAGAAGAAATAGCCGAGTTGCGCGCCTTTCAACACCAGGCAGTCACCATCCGCGACAACGCCAAAGGCCAGGCCCTGCTTCAAGCCCTGGTCAAAGCATTTGCTGTTTTGGAAAAGCTGGGTGCCAACCAGAATGCGCTGATCTTGACCGAATCGCGGCGCACGCAAACCGACCTGCTGGAGCTGCTGGAGCATAGCCCCTATGCGGGCCAAAC
>JANOAP010000707.1:0-4698 GCA_031411175.1 Rhodoferax sp.
GTCACCCATGAATGGGGCAGCTACTACACGCAGCGTACCAAAGCGGTGCTGGATGGCAGCTGGAAAAGCGGCAATGTGTGGGGCGGCGTTAAAGACGGCATGGTCCGGGCCGACACCTTTGGCCCCAAGGTGCCCAAAGCCGTGCAGACCGAGGTGCTGGCACGGCAAAAAGACATTGCTGCGGGCACGTTGCGCCCCTTCACGGCAGGCGCCGTCGATGTGAAAGACAACGAAGGGCACACGGTGATTGCAGCCGGCAAGGCGCTCACGGACGAGCAGATTTTGAACATGAACTGGCTGGTCGAAGGCGTACTCGGCAAGGTCACGCGGTAGCGCTTGAAGCCTTCAGCAGCTTGCAGCTTGCGCTGCGTGTGCCGGCGACATACGCCTGCGTCAATAGCCCGCATAAGCACATCGACCTTGTCGGACGCGCGTCTTGCGTTAATCTCTTGCCCATGAAAGCCTACCGCGCCGCCCTCCTCCGTTTTGATACACAAAGCGAACAGTCGTGTGCCGCCGTCTATGAGGAAGACGGGCTGTTGGTGGTAGGCCCCGGCCCGCGTGGCGTGCAGACGGTCCAGGCGGTGGGAGCCTATCGCGAGCTGATTGCGCAGTTCCCTGGCGTGGTGGTAGAGCATCTGCTGGGGCGCATCATCGCGCCCGGGTTTGTGGACCTGCACATCCACTACCCGCAAACGGATGTCATTGGTTCGCCTGCGCCGGGCCTGTTGCCCTGGCTAGAAAACTACACATTTCCAGAAGAAAAATGCTTTGCAGACCCCGAATACAGTGCTCAAGCAGCTATTTTTTTTGTAGCGGAACTGCTGCGCAACGGAGTGACGACGGCGCTCACGTTTGCCACCTCGCACCCTGAATCGGTCAATGCCCTGTTCAGCCAAGCGCAGGCACGCGGCATGCGCCTCATCACCGGCAAGTGCCTGCAAGACCGCCACTCGCCCGACGGTGTGCGTGACGACACCGAGCAGAGTCTGATCGACACCGAGGCGCTCATCCAGCAGTGGCATGGCAAGGGCCGCCTGGGCTACGCCATCACGCCGCGTTTTGCCCCCAGTTGCACCGATGTGCAGTTGCGCGGTGCCGGTGAACTGGCAGCCAAATACCCGGACGTGTGGATCCAGTCCCATGTGGCGGAGAACAAGGACGAAATTGCCTGGGCGCGTGCGCTGTTCCCCAACTCACGCAGCTACCTGGCCACCTATGCCGACTTTGGTCTGATGCGCGACCGCGCCATTTACGCGCATTGCATCCACTTTGATGACGATGACCGCGCCCTGATGCGCGAGACCGGTGCAGCAGCGGCTGTGAGCCCTACCAGCAACTTGTTTTTGGGTAGTGGCTTCTTTGACTACGAAGGCGCAGACCGCGTGGGTTACCGCTATGGCCTGGCCAGCGACGTGGGGGGGGGCACCTCGTTCAGCCCGTTTCACACCATGCTGGCCGCTTACTACGTGGGGCGCGAGGGCCAGACCAAGCCGGGCCTGTCTTTGAGCCCGCAACACCTGTGGTGGCAGCACACGGCGGGTGCTGCGCGGGCGCTGGGTCTTGGCGGTGTGATCGGCAACTTGGCCCCCGGCTGTGAGGCCGATTTCATCGTGCTCAACCCGCAGGCAACGCCCCTGCTGGCGCGCAAAACAGCCCGCGCGGCCAATCTGGATGAGCTGCTGTTTGCGATGATTGTGTTGGGCGACGACCGGCTGGTCGAAAAAGCCATCATTGCGGGTTTGAATTGACCTCTAGACCAATCTGGACAAGCTCCACAAGCTATTGAAAATATAGCAACCAGGGTGAGCGAGGTGTCACGCGCAGGGGCTTGCCTACAATCCTTCGCAACCCGGAGATTTATCAGATGAGCATCAAAAGCGACAAATGGATACGCCGCATGGCAGAAACTACCGGCATGATCGAGCCCTTTGAGCCTGGCCAGATTCGAAGCCGTGATGTGGGCGGGGTCAGCCAGAAGATCATCAGCTACGGCACCAGCAGCTACGGGTACGACATTCGCTGCGCGCCGGAATTCAAGGTGTTCACCAATATTCACAGCACCGTGGTGGACCCGAAGAACTTTGATGAAAAAAGCTTCGTCGATTTTCATGATGATGTGTGCATCATTCCGCCCAACAGCTTCGCGCTGGCCCGCACCCTGGAGTACTTCCGCATTCCGCGCAACGTACTCACCATTTGCCTGGGCAAAAGCACCTACGCCCGCTGCGGCATCATCGTCAACGTCACGCCATTCGAGCCCGAGTGGGAGGGCTATGTGACGCTGGAGTTCAGCAATACCACCCCATTGCCCGCCAAAATTTACGCCGGAGAGGGTTGCGCCCAGGTGCTGTTCTTCGAGAGTGACAAGGATGATGTCTGCGAGACCAGCTACAAAGACCGCGGCGGCAAATACCAGGGGCAGGTTGGGGTGACCTTGCCCAGGGCTTGAACCACCATGGGAGTTCTGCGGCTTCTCGTCGTTCTTGCCTTCAGTGCATGGCTTGCTGCGTGCACCACCATGTCAGCCGACGAATGCCGGGTTGCGAACTGGGGTGACGTGGGCTTGCGCGACGGGCTGGAAGGCAAGGCGCTGTCGGTGCTGAATGAGCGTGTGAAGGATTGTGCCGAAGCCAGAGTAGCAGTGGATACACCGCGCTATCTGCAGGGCCGCGAGCAGGGTTTACAGCAGTTTTGTCGCATTGAGAATGCCGTACCGCTAGGGCTCAACGGCAAGAGCTACAACGGGGTGTGCCCGCCGGGCATTGACCCCGAGTTTCGCCGCCGCTACCAGGCCGGGCGTGACGTGTTTTCAGCCCGAACCGATTTGCGAAGTCTTGAGAGCCGACGTTCGGCTTCTGAAGAGCGCCTGCGCAGCGCGGGCACGGACGATGACCGCCGTCGTGCCCGTGATGAATTACGTGATCTTGATTTCGACATGGTGCGCACCCGTGACCGGTTGCGCGACAGTGAGCGCAACTTGAGCAGACTGCGTTAAGGTTCAGGCACGAATCCGCTCTGCCTGAACGCCTGCATCGCCGCCGGTTGCGACAGAAAATCTAGAAGTTGTCGCGCTGCCGGCCGGTCGCTGGCCAGGGCGGCACCATAGGCAGTTGCCAGCCCGTAAGGCGGAGGCAGCGGCCCCGCGTAACGGATGCCAGGGTGCTGCATGATTTCGCTGGATTGGCTCACACCCAGTGCATAGCGGCCCTCAGACACGGCACGAATCACGTCGACACCAAATGGCATCACGGTAGTTTTGCCTTGCATCGCCTCTTGCAGTCCCAACTCAGCCACGACCTTGGCAAAATGCGTTCCCGCGGTGGCACCTCTGGCGGGGTCGGCATAGGCCAGGCTGGGCGTTGATATCAGGGCCTTTCGCAATGAATCGCGGGTGGACAAGTCCGGCACAGCGGCGTTGTGCGGCACCGCCAGTGCCACCACCACCTGCCCGATCTTGTTGGCTGGCGTGTCCATCAGGCGACCGGCGGCTCGCAAGGCATTCAACGCAGCATCGCTGAGGATGACGACATCTGCGGTAGTGCCCGGGGGTGCCAGGAGTACGCGGTCCCGCAGTGCGCCCACGGTGTCGAACTGGTTACGCAGCGTGTGGCCCGTGGTTTTTTCAAACGCCGGGGCCAGCGATTCAACAGCCTGCTTGGCCGCGCCGGCCGCAAACACACGAATCTCGTCAGCATAGGCCAGAAGCGGGAACAGCGCGATCTGAAAGATGGCGGCCGCGCGATACAGGGGCAGGTATGAGGACGTGGGCAAAATCTTGGGCAGCATGGCAGCTTTCATGTGTGTCAGTTCAGGGCACCCGCACCCAGGTGCATATCGCGGGTGTTGGTCAGTGCCGTTCGCACCGCCAGTTTGAGACCGCGCACGATGTCGTCGAGTGCCATGGAAGGCGATCCCTGTTCGGGCAGCCAGGGCACGTGAATGAAGCCCCCGCGAACCTGTTTGAACCCCCGTTGTGTGGCCAGCGCATGCATCAAGCCGTAGAACACATGGTTGCACACAAAGGTGCCCGCAGTCTGCGAGACCTCGGCCGCAACACCTTCGCGCTGCCAGGCTGCCAGCATGGCCTTGATGGGCAGGGTGCTGAAATAAGCGGCGGGTGCGCCTGCCACCACGGGCGTGTCGATAGGTTGGGCCGCAGCGTTGTCGGCAATGCGGGCATCGTTGATGTTGATGGCCACGCGCTCCAGCGACAGGGCGCTGCGCCCGCCCGCCTGGCCCACGCAGATCACCAGCGCGGGCTTGTGCTGTTTCAGAAGCCCGCGCAAAGCTTGCAGTGACGCATCAAATACGGTGGGGAGCTGTGCAGCCACCACCGCATGCCCCATGACCTGACGACCGTGCAGTGCCTTGACGGCCATCCAGCTCGGGTTGATGGAGTCTGCGCCAAAGGGGTCGAAACCCGTGAGCAGCACGGTGGCGCGGGTGGGCGGGGGCTTGCGTTGTACCATTACTCCAATTTACCGCATCAGGCGGTCAGAATACAAAAAGGAGTAACGCCATGAAATGGGAAGGCAATCGCGAATCAGACAATGTGGAAGACCGTCGGGACGGTGGGGGTTCTTCGGGCGGCGGGGGGAGCGGCCTTGGCGGGCGTGGCATCGGTATCGGCTCCATAGTGATTGCGCTGGCGGCGTCGTATTTCCTGGGTGTGAACCCGATGACGGTGCTCAACAT
>JANOAP010000708.1:0-3141 GCA_031411175.1 Rhodoferax sp.
CGCAACCGCCGTGGCACCCGCATAGTCATACTGCTCCAGCTTGCCAATGATGATGAGCGGCGTGATTTCGGAAATCATCGGCATGTTGCCAGCGATAAAAATCACCGAGCCATATTCCCCAATGGCACGTGCAAAGGCCATGGCAAAGCCGGTGAGCAAGGCCGGGGCGATGCTGGGAAAAATCACGCGGGTAAAGGTTTGAAAGCGTGTGGCACCGAGGCAGGCGGCGGCTTCTTCGAGCTCTTTCTCCGCGTCTTCCAGCACTGGCTGCACGGTACGCACCACGAAGGGCAGGCCAATAAAAATCAGAGCGATAACCACACCTGCCGGGGTGAACGCGACCTTGATGCCATGGGGCTCCAGGTATTGCCCGATCCAGCCATTGCCGGCCAGCAGTGCCGTAAGCGAGATGCCCGCCACGGCGGTAGGTAAGGCAAAAGGCAGGTCTACTAGGGCATCCACAATTTTTTTGCCTGGGAACTGGTAACGCACCAGCACCCAGGCCACCAGCAGGCCAAACACGGCATTCACGGCGGCCGCAAACAACGATGCACCAAAGGTCAACCGGTACGAGGCCATGACACGCGGTGAGCTGATGGCCGCCCAGAATTGGTCCAGCGTGAGCGTGAAGGTCTTGAAGATCAGTGCCGACAGGGGGATCAGCACAATCAGGCTCAGGTACAGCAGCGTGAAGCCCAGCGTGATGTTGAAGCCGGGTATGACACGGGCTACGCTGGCGCGAGCCACCTTAGCACCTACGACTTGGCTGGGCCCTGCCGTAGGCTGTACATGCATTGCTTTTCCAAGCAGCCATACGTCAGCGTTCATACAGGCTCAAGTGCGAGCTGCGCAGTCTGCTGCGTTGTGGAAAAGGCCACGGCGTGTTGGGCCAATTCTCGTAGCACCAAGGGTGCACCCACTAGGGACTGCAACAGCGCCAGCCCCAAGGGCCAGGCCCCAAAGCCGGATTCGACATTGATGTGCCCCGCCTCCTGGAGGCGTACGAACTCGCTCTTCCAGGCCCGTGCATACGCGCCCGCCGTGCGCACCGGGCAATTGGGGTCGTTGCTGCTGGCCACAATGATGCTGCGGTAGGGCAGGGGCTGGTAAGGTGCCGGGGCAAAGTCGGCCAGCACGCCCTTGCGTTCGGGGTCGGCCGGGGCTACCAGCAACGCGCCCTGAATGTGCTCAGTCGCCTCGGGTGGCAGGTGTGTGGTAGCTATGCAGCCCAGGCTGTGGGCCACCACAATCACCGGGCCACTTTGTGCCAGTATGGTCCGGGTGATGGATGCCACCCAGGCTTTGCGGGACGGCGTGATCCAGTCGTCCTGCTGCACGCGTGCGGCCCCCGGTAACTGCTCGGCCCACAGGCTTTGCCAGTGACCGGGGCCGGAGTCGCGCCAGCCGGGAACGATGATGATGGTGGGCATGATGAGTAGTAATTCTCTGAAGAGCCAGTGCGCAATGCATCAAGCGATTGGCCGCATTGTGGACGGCACTCTTCAGATACCAAACTACTTAATTTCGATTTGCATATGGCCATAAGCAAAGATCGAATAGACAATAAACAGCCTGTGATTGGTCAGGACTTCAGCCCACATGCTTCTGTTCTGCTGGTTTGCCTATATGCCGAATGATGTGGCGTGTGCCGCGACTATTCGAGTCGGTTGCGCTGACGCATTTCGGCCAGCTCGAAGCATGCCATACCGGCCAGCATGGCCAGCACAAACACCGCTGCCTTGGGGTTCCCCGTGCCCAGCGACACGATGGCAGGGCCGGGGCAAAAGCCCGCCAAGCCCCATCCCGCGCCGAACAGGAGGCTGCCGCCAACCAGGCGCGTGTCGATGTCCCGGGACACAGGCAGGCGCATGGCACTACCGAGGAAACTGGTGGTGCGCTTTTTGGCCGTAGCAAACGCGCCCAGCCCGACCAGAATGCCACCACCCATCACGAAGGCGAGCGAAGGGTCCCAACCTCCCGCCAGGTCCAGAAAGCCCAATACTTTACTGGGATCGGTCATGCCGGCCAGGATCAGACCCACACCAAACAGCAGGCCCACTAAAAATTCAGAGATACGGTGTTGCATAGCAATGCTCTTTCAGAAAATAGGTGATCAGTCAGCGCTCAGGCCAAAACGTGGCGCATCACAAAAACAATGGCGAAACCCGCGACCATGAAGGCCAACGTGGCAACCAAAGAGCGCGGCGAGAGGCGCGACAGGCCGCACACGCCGTGCCCGCTGGTGCAGCCTGAGCCGTAACGTGTGCCAATTCCCACCAACAGACCCGCCAGTGCCACAGTGCCCCAGCTCGCGTCAACCGTGGCGACCACCGGGCCTGCCACCAACAGGTACAGCACGGGCGCAGCCAGCATGCCCAGCACGAACGCAATGCGCCAGCCCATGTCACCCGATTTGGGGTGCAGCAATCCGCCCACAATGCCGCTAATGCCCAGGATGCGGCCGTTTACCAAAATGAAAATAGCCGAGGCCAGGCCCAGCAGAATGCCTCCACCCAGAGAAGCCCAGGGCGTGAAATGGTTCCAGTCAATTGTCATGATCTCTTTCCCTTTTTATACGGATGAGGTGTCGCAGAACTGCGTGTACAAAACACCCATGACTGCCATGGCCTGGGGGCTGTCAATGCAGTAGTAGATGTTCTTGCCTTCGCGCCGGGTAATGACGAGGCCTTCGTCTCGCAGCACTCCCAACTGCTGCGACAACGTTGGCTGCTCAATGCCGACCAGGGCTTCCAATTCGCCCACATTCTTCTCGCCCTGGCTCAATTGGCACAACAACAACAGGCGGTCGGGGTTGGACAGCGTCTTCATCAGCCTGCAGGCCGCGTCCGCCGACTTGCGTAGCAATTCCAAATCGAGGGGCGGCTGGGTTGAGACTTCAGGTTTGGCGGGCATAGTTAAGGACTCCAACTTGGTTGCGCTACTTATAGTTTATTGACAAACAATATATTTGTCAATAAACTATAAATATCTAAATTAAAGAATTCAGCACTTACAGGAGCTTTCCATGGCCGACCCCATGCAACCCCAAGTCAATGCCTTCTTCGACCCAACCACCTGGACCGTGAGTTATGTGGTGTATGACCACACCGGCGGTCACTGCGCCATCATCGACCCGGTGCT
>JANOAP010000709.1:0-21898 GCA_031411175.1 Rhodoferax sp.
GCGCCTCGAACAGGCTCAGCTTGTACTTGCCCGCGAAGACACCCAGGTGCTGCAGCGACTGGTGGCCGATGCCGCGTTTGGGCGTGGTGATGGCGCGCAGAAAGGCCGGGTCGTCGTCGTTGTTGACCCACAGCCGGAACCAGGCACACAGGTCCTTGATCTCGGCGCGGTCAAAAAAGCTCTGTCCGCCCGACACCTTGTACGGAATCTGCGCCTTGCGCAGCGCCTGCTCGAACACCCGGGCCTGGTGGTTGGCGCGATACAGAATCGCGAAATCACGCAGCTGTGCCCCCACGCTTGCCACTGCGTGTGCTGCGCTGCCCCCCGAGGGGGCCGTGCCTTGCTTGGGGCGGCCTGGCGCGGCGGCTGCGCCTCCAGTTCCAGTTTTGGCCGCCATCTGAAGGATCGCCGCAATGGTCGCCGCGTTGTGCGTGGCGAACTGCGGGTAGATCGCGTCGGGCGCGGCCAGCAGCGCGTGGGCGCAGGCCAGGTACGACACGTCGGTGTGGTGCTTGTGCGTGAACACCGGGTAGTGGGGCAGGCCCATCTCCTGCGCGCGCTTGATCTCGGCGTCCCAATACGCACCCTTCACCAGGCGACACATCAGGCGAATTTTGTACTTGCGGGCGATCCCCGTGATGTGCGCCACCAGTTCCAGAGCACGCGTCTGGTAGGCCTGCATGGCCAGGCCAAAGCCGGTCCACTGCGGGAAATGCTGGGCCACTTGGGCGGCGAGTGCGTCAAACACCTCCAGCGACAATTCGAGCCGGTCCACCTCTTCCGCGTCAATCGTGAGGTTGATGTTGGCCCGGGCCGCCTGCTCGCACAGGCCCCACACCCGGGGCACCAGCTCGGCCATCACGCGGCTGATCTGCGCGTCTTCGTAACGCGGGTGCAGCGCGCTGAGCTTGATGGAAATGCCGTCGTTTTGCTCACAAGCCCACGTCGGATTTGCTTGGGTAGCTATGGACTGAATAGCGTTCTGGTAACTGGTCAGGTACTTCAGCGCATCCGCATCGGTGCGCGCGCCCTCGCCCAGCATGTCATAGCTGAAACGTAGCTCCCACGCTTGCGACTTCGTCTGCGGCGCTGCCCCCCATGGGGGCCGATTCGTCTCGGGGCGGCCCAAAGACGAATCGCGCAAATTTTTGATCTTGCGTTTGGCAGAGGCCGCTTCCTGCATCGCTTCGCCAATGGTTTGCCCCAGCACAAACTGGCGGCCCAGCAACTGCACGGCGCGCAGGGTGGCGGCCACCACGGAACGCGCACCCAATTTTGAGAAGATGCCGGTGGGCGCTTCGCTGTCGGGCAAAAACTTCTTGCTCATCGCAATCGCCGTGCTGCTCAGGCGCGCCAGCGTTTTGTCGCCCGCTGCGTCAAAGTCGGCGCGGCCCAGCTGGTCGGCGGTGAGCGCAATGGCGGTTTCGGCATCGGGCACGCGAAGCAGCGCTTCCGCCAGCCGCATCAAGGCCAAGCCCTCGGCACTGGAAATCGGGTATTCCTTCAGCAGGCTTTCCATTGCCCAGAACGGCGGCGGGTTCTGGCGCACGGCGTGCACCCAGGGCGTGGCGGTTTTGGCGGCAGCGGCCCAGTCCAGCGCATGGCCGAGCGCGCCCAGGCGTTGGGAGACGATCAGATCTTCAGGTCGGTAGGGGTCAGGCAGGCGCATGGCGGTTCAGCTCTGTAGATAGAAAACACTATCATCAGCCATTACTACCTGAATATTATTTCGATTTATGACTTTAAAATAGTCATAAATTCATCCAAAACCGCAAGTCCCGTTCTAGCGTGAAGGCCGCGCCAGCCGCCTTCAGGCTGCGGTCACGCGGTCCCGGCCACCTTGCTTGGACTGGTACAGGCCGGCATCGGCCCGTGCGATCAGGGAGGCCGCGTCATCATCGTCCTTCATGCCGGTGTAACCCAACGACACGGTGATGGTCAGCATCACTTCCTGGGTTTTTTTGTTGCGAACCTTCAAGCTTTTGACGCGGGAGCGTATCAGCTCTGCCATGCGGCCACACTCCTCCAGCTTGCAATGGGGCATCAGCACAGCGAACTCTTCCCCGCCATAGCGGGCTACGGCGTGGGATGGGTCGGTCACGGTTTGTTTCAGCACCTCGCCCAGCGCCTGGATGACGCGGTCGCCCGTGACATGCCCATGGGTGTCGTTTACCTTCTTGAAGTGATCAATGTCGATCATCATCAGGCAATGCGAGGTGTCCGGTCTGGCAGGATGCTGCTGCATGGCGGCCAGCTCCTGGTCGAACCCACGGCGGTTCAGGATGCGGGTCAGTGGATCCAGCAACGCCTCGTTTCGCACTCGGCTCAACTCGGTCTGAAGGCGCATGATTTCATTGCGGCTTGAGTTGACCTGCGTTTGCAGCGCCTGGGCCGAACTCTCCATCTTTGACGTGCCCTGCATCACGCCCACGATGAAGGGCGTGGCGCTGGACGCATCGCCCGCCTGCAGCGCCTGGCTCAACTCCTGAAGCTGATCGCGGTATTGGCCGGCCGAGTCGCCGGTGTGGGCAGCACTTTCTGCAATACCACCCATGACACGCTGGAAATCACCGCTGATACGCTCCATTTCTGCATGGTCAACGCCCGCGACGTGGCTGCTGAACAGCCGCTTGATGGTGTCGTTGCTCAGGCGTGGCTCGGTGATCAACGCCAGCTCCAGTGCCTGGGTGAGGGCGTGATTGGTTCCCGCGAGGTGCTCGTACCACAAGGTAAAAGTAACGGGGTTGAAGGGGGCGTCGTGGTGGCCCATGGTGCCCAGTACCGCCCGCAGGATTTCGGCGCTTTGCTCCTTCGACTCGGTGTAATTCATCGACTTTGCGATTCTTCCATTTGGCCAATCGTGCTTGTGTTTTATTGCCAGCCTACCCTTAGGGGGTGTCAGTGTAACGCCCGCTGAGGGTCGGCGTAAATGGGCATTGGTAACATCGAGGTCGGGCGTGTACGCTGATGACCCACTCTCTGAAACCCGAAAAATTACCCCCATGAGCGAACCTTTGCCAGGGCTTGACCGCCTCGATCTGCGGATCCTCAACGCATTGCAACAAGACGGGCGGATCTCCAACCTGAAACTGGCCGAGACCGTGGCCCTGTCCCCCACCGCCGTGCTGGCGCGCGTGCAACGGCTCACGCGTGATGGCTTCATCACCGGCTACGAGGCGCGGCTGAACCCGCTCAAACTGGGTGCGGGCATGATGGTGTTTGTGGAAGTGTTGCTGGACCGCACCACGCCCAATGTATTCGAGGCCTTCAAGGCGGCCGTGCACGTGCGTGCCGAAATCATGGAATGCCACATGGTGGCGGGCGGCTTTGACTACCTGCTCAAGACCCGCATGGCCGACATGGCGGCGTACCGCGCCTTTGCCGGTACCGTGCTCTGGCAACTGCCTGGCGTTCGCGAAACCCGCACCTATGCCGTGATGGAAGAGGTCAAGAATTCAACCCACCTGCCTCTGATCTGACCGGGTTCACAAGTGGCGCCAGTTTTGCCACAATCAACTTTTTAACTGGAGTCACCATGAATCTTCGTTCCGCATTGGTCGTCGCCGTCGTGTCGGGCATAGCAATGGGTGCCAGTGCGCAAACCATGAAACCGGGTCTGTGGGAAATCAGCCAAAAAATGCAGGGCGGATCTGGCGACCTGAGCGCCCAGATGGCTGCTGCCCAGGAGCAAATGGCCAAGTTACCCCCCGAGCAGCGCAAGATGATGGAAGACATGATGGCCAAGCAGGGCGTGACCATGGGTGCCGGTGGCCCTGGGGGCGGCATGACCCTGAAGATCTGCATGACCAAGGAGATGGCGGAGCGCGATGAAGTGCCTGCGGGTCAAGGCGACTGCACCTCGACCAAGTCGCCTCGGGTGGGCAACACCCTGAAATTTTCTGTGGTGTGCACCAAGCCGCCGTCCAGCGGTGACGGGCAGATCACTTTCAATGGTCCGGACGCTTACGCCATGAAGATGACGCTCAACACCTCGGTCAAGGGTCAACCCCAGAAAATGAACATGGAGTCTTCAGGCAAGTTCCTGGGCGCGGATTGCGGCACGGTGAAGCCGATTGCCTTGCCGAAGAAGTAGAAAACCCAGAGAGAGAGAACTCGGAGGCCGCAATTTTTCGACGGGCCGCCCCTAGTTCTCGAAGAGCGGCGTAGCCAAAAATTAGCCCCCTCCGGGGGGCAGCGAATTACACGCAGTGAAGAGCGTGGGGGCTCTTTACCTCCCACCGAAGACAGCCGTGCCTACGCGCACCATCGTGCTGCCTGAGTGGATTGCAGCGTCCAGGTCTGCTGTCATGCCCATCGACAAGGTGTCAAATCGGGCCATCACAGGCTGATGGGTCGCCTTTAGGTGGTCAAACAGGACTCTAGCCTTATCAAACAGGGTACAAGCAGCTACAAAATCAGGAGCGGGTTCGGGGATGCACATTAACCCCCGGAGTTGCAGCCGGGGCAGAGCCGCAACGTCGCGTGCCAGCGCTTCAGCGTCTTGCGGAGTAACACCCGCCTTGGTCACGCCGCCATCCACATTCACCTGAATACACACCTGCAGGGGCGGTAAATGCGCAGGGCGCTGCTCACTCAGGCGTTGCGCAATCTTCAGCCGGTCCACGCTGTGAACCCAGTCAAAATTTTCTGCAACCAGGCGCGTCTTGTTGCTCTGGATGGGGCCGATGCAATGCCATGTGATAGCCAGGTGGCGCAACGCCGCCATTTTCTCAACGGCTTCCTGGATGTAGTTTTCGCCAAATGCGGTCTGCCCAGCACGGAAAGCTTCTTCCACCGCATCCGGGCCAAAGGTTTTTGAGACCGCCAGCAGCGTGACGTTTTCAACATCGCGGCCAGCGGCCTGGCAGGCCGTTGCCATTCGTGCACGAACCTGCTGGAGATTGGTGGAAATCAAAGTCATAATGCCTTCGAGCGTATCAAACCATCGAGGAATCCGTGGACATTACCCAATTACTCGCATTCAGCGTCAAGAACAAGGCCTCGGACCTGCACCTGTCGGCTGGCCTGCCTCCCATGATCCGCGTCCACGGTGACGTACGGCGCATCAATGTGGACGCACTGGACCACAAGGCGGTGCACGCCATGGTGTATGACATCATGAACGACACGCAGCGTAAAAACTACGAAGAGTTTCTGGAGATTGACTTCTCGTTCGAGATTGAAGGCCTGGCGCGCTTTCGCGTCAATGCGTTCAATCACAACCGGGGGGCGGGCGCGGTGTTCCGGACCATCCCCAGCAAAATCCTGTCGCTGGAACAGCTGAACGCGCCCAAGATTTTTGCTGACCTGGCCTTGAAGCCCCGCGGCATGGTGCTGGTGACCGGCCCCACAGGTTCGGGGAAGTCCACCACGCTGGCGGCCATGGTCAACTACCTGAACGAGACCGAGTACGGCCACATTCTCACCGTGGAAGACCCGATTGAATTTGTGCACGAGTCCAAAAAATGCCTGGTGAACCAGCGCGAAGTGGGGCCGCACACGCTGAGCTTTGCCGCCGCGCTGAAATCGGCCTTGCGGGAAGACCCTGACTGCATTCTGGTGGGCGAAATGCGCGACTTGGAAACCATTCGCCTGGCGATGACGGCGGCTGAAACCGGCCACCTGGTTTTCGGCACCCTGCACACCTCGAGCGCCGCCAAAACCATTGACCGGATCATCGACGTGTTCCCGGCAGAAGAGAAGGAAATGGTGCGCGCGATGTTGTCAGAGTCGCTGCAAGCGGTGATCTCGCAAACCCTGTGCAAAACCAAAGACGGCCAGGGCCGCGTGGCCGCTCACGAGATCATGCTGGGAACCAGCGCTATTCGCAACCTGATCCGTGAGGCCAAAGTTGCGCAGATGTACTCCAGCATTCAGACTGGCAACAGCGTGGGCATGCAGACGCTGGACCAGAACCTGACAGACCTGGTCAAGCGCAACATCATCAGTCCGGCTGAAGCACGCGGCAAGGCCAAAATCCCTGAAAACTTCCCCGGCTGATTGCAGCCAGCACCATGGAGCGCACAATGAAGGGACTCTTCGGACTCTTCCGGCCAAAATCAAAGCCCCCTGCGGGCCCTGACCATGCCGACTCGATGTTCTTCACCACGGCATTTGCCGGCCTGGGTCTTGATGCTTCGCTGCTGATCCCGTGGGAAGCCCGCGCTGTCGAAGTGGGTGCCAAGCGCCTCAGCCCGGACCGTGGCACCAAGCTCATGCAGGCCCTCTGGGCCAAAGACAAGTACATGAGCCACCTCGACCGGGACTCGATCCGCAATCTGGAGCGATTTTTCGCATTTGCAACGGTTCCCGCCAATCGCGACATCATCCGCCAGGACGAATACGGCAACTTCATGCTGGTGCTGCTGACCGGTGCCATTGCGGTGGACCGAGTGCAACCCTGGGGCGAACGGCTGCGCCTGGCCGAGACACGACCCGGCGAAATACTGGGCGAGATGTCGCTGCTGGACAGCGGCATCCGTTTCTCCGCCTGCACCACCATGAGCGACTGCGATGTGGCCATCCTCAGTGCGGAGGGCATGGATGAAATGGTCACGGCTGACCCGAAACTCGCTGCCAATTTGATCGCACTGCTGGCTCGAAAGCTGTCATTGCGTTTGCGTGTTGTCAGCGCGCGGCTCAGTGACTCCAAATGAACCCCGGGAGCAAGGAATCTCATGGAACGCGACCAGGCCACAAAATTTATCAATGATCTGTTGAAGCTGATGTCAAGTCGCAATGGCAGCGACCTGTTCATCACCGGGGACTTTCCGCCAGCCATCAAGGTTGACGGCAAGGTGACCAAGGTGTCGCCCCAGCCGCTCAATGCAGCCCATACGCTGGCGCTTGCACGCTCCATCATGAGCGACAAGCAGGTGGCTGAGTTTGAGCGCACCAAGGAATGCAATTTTGCAATTTCCCCGCCAGGCGTGGGACGCTTCCGTGTAAACGCCTTCATTCAGCAAGGCAAGGTGGGCATGGTGCTTCGGGTCATTCCGCAAGTGCTGCCCACCATCGATGGGCTGGGCGTGCCCCAGGTGCTCAAGGAAGTGGTGCAGTCCAAGCGCGGCTTGTGCATTTTGGTGGGGGCCACGGGCTCGGGCAAGTCCACCACCCTGGCGGCCATGGTTGATTGGCGCAACGAAAACTCGTTCGGCCACATCATCACCATTGAAGACCCGGTAGAGTTTGTGCACGCGCACAAAAACTGCGTGGTGACGCAGCGTGAGGTGGGGCTTGACACGGATAGCTGGGAAATTGCGCTCAAAAATACACTGCGCCAGGCCCCCGATGTGATCCTGATGGGCGAAATCCGCGACCGCGAAACCATGGAGCACGCAGTGGCCTTTGCCGAAACCGGCCACCTGTGCCTGGCCACCTTGCATGCCAACAGTGCCAACCAGGCGCTGGACCGTATCATCAACTTCTTTCCCGAGGAGCGGCGCTCGCAACTGCTCATGGATTTGTCGCTGAACCTCAAGGCGCTGGTGTCCCAGCGGCTGATTCCCAAGCAGGACGGCAAGGGGCGCTCTGCCGCCGTGGAGATCATGCTCAACACGCCACTCATTTCTGACCTGATCTTCAAGGGCGATGTGTCCGAGATCAAGGAGATCATGAAGAAGAGCCGCAATCTGGGCATGCAGACCTTTGACCAGGCGCTGTTTGATGCTTATGAGAACAACGTCATCACCTACGAAGACGCGCTGCGCAACGCTGATTCGCTGAACGACCTGCGCTTGCAGATCAAGCTGAACAGCCAGCGCGGCCGGACCCATGACCTGAGTGCGGGGACCGAAAACTTCGCCATCGTGTGACTCACCCCCCGGCTTCGCGCACTGCGTGTCGCTGCGCTTTCCCCCTTGCAGGGGGCAACACCAGCAGCCTGGCGGAGCCAGTTCTGCGGTGTTTCTGGAAGAATACGCCTTTCACGCCTTTGCGCCTGTGCTCGTTATTAACCTTTTCATTCGCACCCCACCATGCCTAGCATCAATCCCAAAACCTACGACCCAGCCCCTTCACACAAAGTTGCCTTTCTGGGCCTGGGCGTCATGGGGTACCCTATGGCCGGCCATCTGGCAGCAGCAGGCCACCGGGTCACGGTGTACAACCGAACTGCTGCAAAATCAGTAGCATGGTCTGTAGAGTATGCAGGCGGTAGCGCCCAGAATCATGCGGCAACCCCGGCCTCGGCCGCAGCGGGAGCCGACATCGTTTTTTGCTGTGTTGGCAACGACGAAGACCTGCGCAGTGTCACGTTAGGCTCTGATGGCGCCTTTGCCGGTATGAAGCCCGGTGCCATTTTTGTGGACCACACCACGGCTTCAGCCAGTATTGCCCGCGAGCTGGCCGAAGCCGCCAGCAAGCTGGGGTTGCAGTTCATCGACGCACCCGTCTCGGGCGGTCAGGCGGGCGCACAAAACGGCATGTTGACGGTGATGTGTGGTGGCAACGCGGCGGCGTTTGAATCCGTGCAGCCCACGGCCATGGCGTTTTCACGCGCGTTCACCTTATTGGGTGCCAGCGGCGCAGGTCAGCTGGCCAAAATGGTCAACCAGATCTGTATTGCGGGCCTGGTGCAGGGCCTGAGTGAGGCCGTGGCTTTTGGCCAAAATGCCGGGCTGGACATGAACCAGGTGCTGGACGTGATTGGCAAGGGAGCCGCCCAGAGCTGGCAACTGGACAACCGTGGGAAAACCATGGTTCAAGGCAAATTCGATTTTGGCTTTGCCGTGGACTGGATGCGCAAAGACTTGGGCCTGGTGCTGGATGAAGCCAAGCGCAATGGTTCCCGGTTGCCCGTAACGGCTTTGGTTGACCAGTTTTACGCCGACGTGCAGCACATGGGTGGCCAGCGCTGGGATACGTCGAGCTTGATAACCCGATTGAAGTAGATTTATTTCTTGGTAGCTTCAGGTGCGGGTTGCGGCAACATCCGCTTGAGTTCTTCTTCGCTGATGATCTCAAATATGCGGATGACTTTCTGAACGCCTGAGGTTCCGCGTGTGAGTTCGGTCGCCCGGTCTGCTTCGCGCTGCGTCACACGGCCCATCAGGTAGGTGGTGCCCCGTTCGGTCACGACTTTGAACGCGTTGGCAAACAGGTCTTTGGCATCCACCATCGCGGCCTTGACCTTGCCCGTCACCAAGGCGTCTGACGAACGCTGGGTGAGGGTTGTGTTGCCCAGCACACCGAGCTCGTTGACCGTCGCCCGGACGTTTTCGACCCGTGACACGATTTGCTCAACCTGTTGCCGGTCCTGGGCGCTAGGCACCTCGCCCGTCAGCAGAACCTGACGGTTGTAACTTGCGATGTTGACATGAACCCGGTCACCCAGGTTCTCACGGATGCGGCTGGCTGCCCGCAACTCAATGCCTTCGTCTTCGAGCTGGGCACCGGAGGTGCGCCGGTCGGTAGCGACCAGAACACCCATGGCCGCACTGCCAACCATCAGGGGCGCACAGGCACTCAGGCCAGTCAGGGCCGCCAGAGTCAGTGTCGCTACCGGCAACAATCTGCGCAGCCATTTTTTTTCAAAAAATATCATGTCGGGGATTCCTGTTCACCAAGTAGTTGGGTGTCCACCGCATCACAGATGCAGTGCAATGCGAGGATGTGCACTTCCTGAATGCGCGCGGTTCGCTCGTGCGGAACGCAGATGTGCACGTCCGTGTCACGCAGTGCCTGGGCCATCTTGCCGCCGCCCCGCCCGCTCAAACCCACAACAATCATTTCGCGTTCATGGGCCGCCTCAATGGCGGCCAGAACGTTGGCTGAATTGCCGCTGGTCGAGATGGCCAGCAGCACATCGCCGGGCGAGCCCAGGGCCCGGACCTGGCGCGAGAAGATGACGTTGAAGTCGTAGTCGTTCGCAATGGCCGTGATGATGGAGGTGTCGGTGGTCAGTGCAATGGCACCCAGTTCGGGCCGCTCACGTTCAAACCGGCCAACAAACTCGGCCGCGAAATGCTGGGCATCGGCTGCAGAGCCGCCATTGCCGCAAGCCAGCACCTTGCCGCCGCTGGTCACACAGGCCAGCATGGCCTGCACCGCAGCAGCAATGGGCTTGCTGAGGCTTTGCGCTGACTGGTACTTCAGGTCGGCACTGTCAATAAAGTGTTGTTGGATGCGTTGTTCAAGCATGGTTGCGATGATACCCGTGGCAGTTGTGAGCAAATGTTGCCAAGCCGGATAGCCCCTATGCAGCGTCAAATGCCGCGCGCAGCCATTGAACGCCATCGGCACCCAGACTGACCACATCAAACCGGCAAGGCGGCAGTTCTCGCAGCCGCATCAAGTAATGCCGGGCCGCGAACACAATGCGCCGCTGCTTGGTAACGCTGACACTGGCAGCGCCGCCGCCATGGCTGGCAGAGGCCCGCTTTCGCACCTCGACAAACACCGTGGTGCCATCCGTATCACGCATGATCAGGTCAATTTCTCCGCCTCCGCGTCCCGGGGTTCGATAATTGCGTTCCAGAAGGCGCAAACCAGCACGCTGCAAATGGCGTAACGCCTCGTCTTCGGCCGCATCGCCCACCTGTTTGGTCGTTGCTGCGGTCTTGTCTTTTGTTTTCGTACCGGGGAACATCATTGAGTTCAGATTACGCCTCAGCCTTGTCAGCCGCGCGCGATGCGGCAGCTTCTCAGCATTATCCGCAAGGCGCGCTGTACGTGGTGGCCACACCCATCGGCAACCTGGCCGACATCACGCTGCGGGCGCTGCACGTGCTGGCGCTGGTGGATTGCATTGCCTGTGAAGACACGCGCCACACGCAAGCCCTGTTGCGCGCCTACGGCATTGACAAGGCAGCTTCGCAATTGCTGGCCGTCCATCAACACAATGAAGCGCAGGCATCGCTGACCGTGATTGAGCGGCTTAACCAGGGCCAGCGCGTCGCCTACGCCAGCGACGCCGGCACGCCGGGCATCAGCGACCCCGGCGCGCGCCTGGTGGCCGCAGTCCGGCAGGCGTCACTGCGGGTTGTTCCACTGCCGGGTGCCAGCAGCGTGACCACGGCACTCAGCGTGGCGGGTTTGACAGAGGAGGCCGCCCAGCATGGCCAGTTTGTTTTCGGCGGGTTTTTGTCGTCCAAGTCCGCTGAACGCGTGACAGCCATCACGGCCCTGGGCAATGAAGCGCGGGCCGTTGTGCTGCTGGAGGCCCCGCACCGGATCGAAGCCCTGGCCCATGCCCTGGCAGCCTTGGGAGCACGCGCCGTCACGGTGGGCCGGGAGCTGACCAAGCAATTTGAAGAGATCGCCACGGTGGCTGCGCAAGACCTGCCAGCCTGGCTGGGCCAGGATGCCAACCGCCTGCGTGGTGAATTCGTGCTGGTGCTGCACCCGGCACCAGCCAACCTGGGCGCAGCGCCGGACAACCGCGTGCTGAAGCTGCTTTTGGACCACTTGCCGCTCAAGACAGCGGTCAAACTGGCTTCCGACATCACGGGTGAGCCGCGCAATGGGCTTTACGAGGCTGCACTGTCTTTGAAGAATGATGGCGTGAAAGATTGAATCCGCAAACCTTTCGTTGCCTTGTGGGGTTGTTTAATATTCCGTATATTGGAACACTTTTTTCAACAAACAACTACGTCATTGATATCCTCCTGTTTGTGTGCAATACTGGTTTCAAGGCGCTTTTTTGGGTTCAACACTGAGAACCAGAGTTGTCGTCATTTATTCCATATGGTGGACTGCATTAGCTTTTGAAGCCTGGCGTGCTCCCCACACAACGAGGAGCCACTATGCGCAACGCAAATCAAGCCGGCAAACAGTCAGACCTGTCCCGCCGCACCTTCACTGTGCAGGCCTCAGCGGCTGCGCTGGCGGCAGTTACGTCGCCGGGCACATGGGCGCAGGCACCGGCCTTTCCCAACAAGCCGCTCAAACTGGTTGTGCCGTTTGGTGCTGGCGGCTCGGATGTCATGGGCCGTGCCTTTGCCGAGAAGCTGGCGGTGATCCTCAAACAGCCTGTGATCGTCGAAAACAAACCGGGTGCCGCCGCCCTGATCGGCTCAGAGTACGTGGCCAACTCGCCCGCTGACGGGTACACGATGCTGTTCATTGGCGGAGGCAGCCTCACCCCGATCCTCATCAAGGATCTGAAGTTCGAGATGCAGAAGGCTCTCAAGCCGGTCATCAGCATCGCCCGCGGCGGCATGACCTTCATGGTGAATTCCGCTATTCCGGCCAACAACATGCGCGAGTTCGTGGAATACGCCAAGCGCAACGCGGGCAAGCTCAACTACTCCCACACCGCCGGCAGCATGGTGCTGTCGACCGAGATGTTGAAGTCGCGCGCGGGCTTTGAAGCCACCGCCGTCCCATACAAGGGCGCTGCGCAGGTGCTGACGGCATTGATCACCAATGAGATCCAGATGACCATTGACGTGCCGTTCAACTACATGCCGATGATCAAGGATGGCAAGGTCAAGCCACTGGTGCATGGCGGGCAGGAGCGCTCACCCACGTTGCCGGACGTGCCGACGCTGGCGGAGATCGGCATCAACGACCTGATTTTCGCGGTGTCCTATGGCATCTGGGTGCCTGCAGGCACGCCCGATGCGGTCGTGGCACAGCTCAATGCGGCTTACAACGAAGTGCTCAAGCAGCCGGACATCCGCCAGCGCCTGAGCCAGGCCGCCATGGTCCCCGTGGGCGGTCCGCCGGAAGGCCATACACGCCAGATCGCGCTGGAGCAGGACATGTGGTCGAACGCTGCGCGCAAGATCGGCTTCAAGCCGGAATGACGCAGTGCGTTTTTTCATGAACAGGAACATTCAGTGAAACGGTTACCCCTCACAGGTATCAAGGTGCTGGACTTGAGCCGCATCCTCGCGGCACCGCTGGCTGCGCAGTCTCTGGGCGACCTGGGCGCGGAAGTCATCAAGGTCGAGCGGCCCGCTACCGGTGACGAGGCACGCCGCTGGGGCCCGCCCTTTTTGAAAGATCGCGAAGGCCATGACACGCGCGAATCGCCCATGTACCTGTGCGCGAATCGCAACAAGCGTTCACTCACCATCGACATCGCCAAGCCCGAGGGTCAGGATCTCGTGCGACAGCTTGCGGCTCAATCGGATGTGCTGATCGAAAATTACAAGGTCGGTGACCTGCAGCGCTACAGTCTTGACTACGAGTCGATCCACGCCGTGCAGCCGCGCATCATCTACTGCTCTGTCACGGGGTTCGGCCAGTCGGGGCCATACAGCAAGCTGCCAGGTTATGACACCGTTTTTCAAGCCATGAGCGGCATGATGAGCGTGACCGGCCTGCCCGATGGCGTACCGGGTGGCGGGCCGATGAAAACCGGCCCCAGCCTGGCTGACTTCATGGCGGGCCAGTTCGCCACGGCGGGCATCCTGGCCGCGCTGTACGAGCGTGACACTTTCTCTGGCGAGGGGCAGCATATCGACATCGCGCTGCTGGACTGCACCATCGCCGCGCAGTCGCATTACGCCATGACCTACCTTGCCACTGGCAGCGTGCCCCAGCGACGCGGCACCGAGGGCAACGGCGGGTTGCCATCCCAGGCGTTCTCATGTGCCGACCGCGGCATCATCGTCATTTGCGGCAGCGAGGCGCAGTACCGCACGTTCTGCAACGTACTGCGGCATCCGGAGCTGGCGGACGACCCCCGCTTCGTCACCAACGCAGAGCGCCTGGCGCACCGCAGCGAACTGGCGCTGACCTTCAATGCCATCACGCGCAAATGGTTGTCGGCAGAATTGCTGGAAGCTCTCAAGGAGGCGGGTATTCCGAGTGGCCCTATCAACACCTATCCGGAAGTCTTCTCGGACCCGCAAGTGCAGCATCGGGGCGTGACACTGGCGGCGGAGCACGTTCAGGCCGGCTTGGTGGATTTCTGCGCAAGCCCCATACGCTTCACCGGCGTAGCGCCGCGTGCGCCAATGGCACCACCGGTGCTGGGCCAGCACACCGACGAAGTGATGCGCGAGGTGCTGGGCGCGGACGCCGTCACGATTGCCAGGCTGCGCGCCAATGGCGTGATTTAACCCAATAATTTAACGGTGACCGGACACGGGAAACAGCCCGATTGAGCATTCATCATATTGCGCGTACCATGGCTCGGCGCAACAACAATCCCTTGTTGCACAACATTAACTGGAGACGCCATGTACAAAAGAATTCTTCTGGCCTATGACGGCTCTGAACCGGGCCAGCAGGCTTTGCTGGACTGCCATGAGATTGCACAGTGGAGTTCTGCCGAGCTGGCGCTGGTCGCCGTGGCACCTGTCACCATGACCGCCGTAGGCCCTGAAGGCGGCATTTATGATGAATCGCTACAACGGGATCTGGAGAAGCGCTACCGGACCATTCTGGACACCGGTCTGAGCAAACTGTCTGAGGCCGGGATGTCAGCGAGTGGCGAGGTGGTCACCGGTGACCCTGTCCTGGAGGTAGCCCGCTTTGCGAAAAAGATGCAGGCCGATTTGATTGTGGTGGGGCACAAGCATCTTGAAGGCTGGGCTGCGCGCTGGTGGCGCGGATCGATCTCCAAGAGTTTGATTGAATACGCGCCTTGCAGTGTGCTGGTGGTCATCACCCATTGAGTGGCATCGAATACGCCTGAAGTGTCGGCAGCGCTGAAGGCTGCGCCGGTCACTCAATACAACCCGCGCCGGGCCTCACTATGGCCTTTTTCGCATCCATGGTTCGCGTCCATGCGGCAAGAGGCCGCGACTTCCGCTGGTTTCACTTGAAATGAAGTAAGGGGGACTGGTGCGGCTGGCGGGGATCGAACCCACGACCCTTGGCTTCGGAGGCCAATACTCTATCCACTGAGCTACAGCCGCATGCGTGAAGTCACTTCATTGTAGGGGGTTTCACGGGGGGCGACGGCTATAATCCTGAGTTGATTTCAAGCTAACCGACTTTTTGAGGACACCATGAGCGACACCAGCCACGCCCCAGCTCACGATGAGGACCACACTGGCCCCATCAAAAACCCGAAGCAATTGTTGCTGGCTGTTCTCTTCTCCTTTGTGGTGCCCATCTTCATCATCATTGGCCTCGTTTACTACGTCACCTCTCAAAACAAGCCGGCTGCCGGTTCGGTCAATATGGAGAAATCCGTTGCCATGCGAATCCAGAAAGTGGGCTCGATTGAAATTCGTGATGCCAATCGGGAGCTCAAGGGGGGTGAAGACGTGTTCAAGGCCCAGTGCACTACTTGCCATGCCGCCGGTGTTGCCGGTGCGCCGAAGTTGGGTGATGCTGCTGCCTGGGGCCCACGCATTGCAACCGGCTATCCCGCACTGCTGACATCGGCTCTCAAAGGCAAAGGTGCCATGGGCGCGCAGGCGGGCGGCGATTTTGAAGATCTGGAAATCGGTCGTGCCGTGGTCTACATGGCCAACGCGAGCGGTGGCAAGTTTGCGGTGCCGACGGCACCCGCTGCTGCGGCCTCTGCGGCTGCGACATCCGCATCTGCACCGATAGCAGCCAAGTAAAGCCGGGCTGTCTTGAAGTCAGCCTGAAAGCCGGTCTTGCACCGGCTTTTTTGTGCGATTTTCACTGCTAAATCACGTGCTAGACCTTATGAGATGGGCTTGAGCAGCTATATATTTTGAAGCAGCAGCGGGCTGACGATGTAGCCAAATTGCGCGGGTAACCCGCTGCCAGCCACCTCTTGAGGCACCCAGATGCCCGCCTCGACCGCCTCAGCGACCTGCGCCACATCCTGCGTGTGGACGACGCCAAAGCCCAGACTGGTTTTGAGGTAAACACGCCCTAGCTCATCCACCACGCAGGCCTCGAAAGCCCCAGGCGCGCCGCTATGGGCCGTGATGATGTAATCGCCCGCCACGTTTCTATCGATGCGCCAGACCCAGGGCGTTAGCTCCAGCTCTACATACACCCGCTGGGGGCCGTTCTGAAAAAACCATTGCCCACGCGCATCGGACTCGTAGTTGCGCTGGATAAAGTCGATCAGCTTGTCATGCTTGAGCAGTGACCCCTTGCTCTGCTGGGTGCCGCCCGAGAAAGGGCCTGCGGCCTGGGCGCGGTCATCGCGCATGTACCAGTTGCCCCGCGCGTCCAAACCTAGCCAGCCGTAGCAATCAGGCACATTCGGCCACTTCGCCAGGGCCTGTTTAACGATGTCGTCCATACATTACCCCCACGCTTTTCGCTTCGCGTAATACGCTGCCCCCCGAGGGGGCTAATTTTTCTAGGGGCGGCCCGGTGTTCTCTAAGAGCGGCGAAGCCAAAAATTGCCTTATACCCGTCGCCCGCTCTACCAACCACCCACCTACGGCATCCGGCATGGTGCGAACATGGCCGGGAATGGGGCCTTTAGGAAAACCCACGTGCCCGCCGTGTGCGGGTTGCCAAAGGGTTACGGCCTTCCCCACTTCATTTTGATGCGGCAGACTCCACGCCGGAACAAAGGGATCGTTGCGGGCATTGACGACCAGCGCCGGAATACGAATTTGGTGCAGGTGCGGTTTGGCCGATGCAAGGCCCCAATAATGTTCCGTGCTCTTGAAGCCGTGGAGTGGCGCTGTGAATATGTTGTCGAACTCGTATAAGTCACGCGCTGCGATGAGTGCGTCGCGGTCAAACAGGCCAGGGTGCTGCTTCAGCTTTTCCAGCGCCTTGGGCTTCATGGAATTGATGAACATGCGCGTGTAGACCAGCCGGTTGAAGCCACGCCCAATGGCCCAGCCGCTGGCAGCCAGGTCAACCGGCGAACACACGCTGGCCACGGCACGCACCACCCGGTCGGCCTCGTCGCCCATTTCCTCCGCCCAGCGCAATAAGGCATTGCCGCCCAGCGAGATACCCACCGCGACGATGGGACCGGCATGCACCTGTCGCAGTTTTTGCAGAATCCAGCCAATTTCTTCGAAATCCCCCGAGTGGTAAGCCCGTGGTGCACGGTTGAGTTCACCACTGCAGCCGCGAAAATGCGGCACGGCAAAGGCCAGGCCACGCTCTTGCGCGAAGTCGGCAAACGCTTCCGAATAGTGGCTGCGGGATGATCCCTCCAACCCATGGAACAGAACCAGCAGTGTCTTGTCACGGCCTGTCGGTTCTTGAATGAGAAAGTCCACGTCGATGAAGTCCGCGTCGGGTGTGGTCCAGCGCTCACGGCGGTATTGCGGATGGGGGCCCAGCACGCGCCGGGCATACAGCGCAGGCCAGATAGTCTGCAGGTTACCTCCGGGCAACCAGACGGGAGCTACATAATTCATAGCTGCTCAAGCATATTTCATGGGCTCTTCAGGCATATTTCTTAATGCAGAACATGAGGCGATTCATTCAGCTCCTGAGCCTCCTTTTGCGTACCCGGGCTGGCATGGTGCGCCACCATGCGCCATCCCTGGCTTGTGCGGTGATACACATTGGTGGCCAGTACAAAAGCGTGGGCAGGGCCGCTTTCCATCATCACCTCGATGCGCTCGAGCACGTTGTGAACCACGCTGGTCAGGGACTCCACCTTGCGCACGTGTTGCGGCGAGGCCCGGATGCTGCCATTGGCAAACATGGCTTCAAAGGCCGCCCGGATGGCACCCGCACCCACCAGGCGTGGGCCGCCGGGGTGAACGCAAATCACCTCGTCTTCATCCGCCCAGCAGGCCATCAGTTTCTCGATGTCTGCGGATTGCATTGCTTCATAAAAAGCGGCTTCGACGTCGTCGGCGGTTCCGCCAACCATGGCGGACTGGATTGTTGCTTTGGGCATGGTGTCGGGGACTCAGGAGTTGGTGTGATTTTGCCCGGACCTGCGGTATTTAAGCACGTGGGCAACTATGTTACTGTTGCGCCTATTGGCCTTTGCAGGAGTTTGATATGAGTCGCTGGCTTTTTACCCTGGTTGCCGCCCTGGCGCTGCCACCTTTATTAACGGGCTGTGGTTACAACGATTTCCAGAGGCTTGACGAGCAGACAAAGTCTGCCTGGAGCGAAGTGCTCAACCAATACCAGCGGCGGGCTGACCTGGTGCCCAATATCGTTGCCACTGTGAAGGGCGAGGCCGCTTTCGAGCAGGACACATTGACCAAGGTGATTGAAGCTCGCGCAAAAGCGACCTCTATCCAGGTGACGCCTGAGACTCTCAACAACCCCGAGGCCTTCAAGAAGTTTCAGGCTGCGCAAGGCGAGCTGGGCAGCGCCTTGAGCCGTTTGATGGTGGTGTCCGAGCAATACCCGAATTTGAAGGCCAATCAGGGCTTCCGAGATCTTCGCGTGCAACTCGAAGGCACTGAAAACCGTGTCACCGTGGCGCGTAACCGTTACATCCAGACCGTGCAGGGCTACAACGTATTGACAAGAAGTTTCCCCAGCAATTTGACAGCGATGGTTTTCAGCTATGCCACCAAGCCCAACTTCACGGTGCAAAATGAGGCCGCCATTTCTGCGCCACCCGTGGTGGACTTCACTAAAAAATAGGTACCAAACCCCTGGTAACACCTGATAACACCTGGGAAAGCCTGGTCCTGTAATGCGCCTGCTGCCGCCCGGACTATGCCGCAGCGTTGGGCGGCTCATGGTGGTCGTCGGCCTGGCGCTGGTTTCGCTCACCAGCCTGGGGCAAGGCTTGTTGCCCGTACCGCCTCTCACCGGGCACGTGGTGGATACCACCGGCACACTGGACAGTTCTGCGAGGCAGTCGCTGGAAGACAAGCTGGCCGCGTTTGAGCGGCAAAAGGGGTCCCAGATTGTCATCCTGATGGTTGACACAACCCAGCCCGAAGACATCGTGTCGTTTGCCAATCGCGTTGGCAACACCTGGAAGATTGGCCGCAAAGATGTTGGCGACGGCTTGCTGCTGATCGTTGCCAAGTCTGACCGCAAGGTCCGCATTGAGGTCGCCAAGACACTGGAAGGGGCCGTGCCCGATCTGGCCGCACGTCAGGTCATTGACGATGCCATCACACCCAATTTCAAGGCGGGCAATTTCGCTGCGGGGTTGAGCGCCGGGGCCGATCAGCTCATGGCACGCATCAACGGCGAGGCATTGCCAGCACCTGCAGAGAAGTCTGTGCAGTCAGCCATCACCGCTGGCTTTCAGTGGACCGACATGGCGATCTTCCTGTTTTTTGCGGTGCCCGTGGCAGGCGGCATTGCGCGCGCCATTTTCGGACGCAAACTTGGCGCGCTGCTGGTGGGCGGCAGCGTGGGTACGGTCGCGCTGGTATTCACGGCAAGCTTGTTGGTCGCTGGTCTTGCCGCACTGGTAGCGCTGATTGTGACCTTTGTGATGGGCAGCACTGTCGCCGGAGGCGCTAGTCGTGCCTCGGGTCGCAGCGGGGGTTGGGGCGGCGGCGGTGGCTGGAGCTCCGGCGGCGGCGGAGGTGGCAGCAGTGGCGGTGGTTTCAGTTCGGGCGGCGGCGGTGACTTCGGCGGCGGCGGTGCGTCAGGCAGTTGGTAACCGCGCGGGTATCGAGTCAACAATCATGTGGCAAAAACTCAAACGCATTGTGAAGCATCGCTGGCTTGATGAGTCGGATTCGCGGCGTGCGATTCCACCTGCCATGTTGCAGCGCCTGGCACAGCGCGTAGCGGCCAGCGAGAAAAGGCACACCGGTGAAGTGCGTATCTGTGTCGAAGCCGGACTGCCCATGAGCTACCTCTGGCGGGGGGCCAGCGCGCGTGAACGCGCCGTCATGATGTTCTCCAAATTGCGCGTCTGGGATACTCAGCACAGCAATGGCGTGCTGATTTACCTGTTACTGGCCGAGCACGCCATTGAACTTGTTGCCGACCGGGGGCTCAACCAGCGTGTGTCGGCCGACGAGTGGCGTGCGATGGTGCAGCATCTGGGCACTGCGCTGCGCGCGGGCCGGCATGAAGATGGTCTGACACAGGCGCTGGAAGAGGTGTCGGCTGTATTGGTCCAACACTACCCGCTCGCCGAAGGTCAGCCCAGACCCAATGAGCTGCCTGACTCGCCGACGCTGAATTGAAATTGGCCCCAATAAAAAAGCCCCAACACCTCGTGCGGGGCTTTTTTATTGAGTGATGAAACTGCCGCGCATAAAGAATGCACGCGGCCGGCGGGCGTTATTTCTTTTGACGGAACTTGCGTAGCGCTGCAATCTGTGCAGCCATGATCGCCAGCTCTGACGTAGCCTTGGCCATGTCGATCTCGCTCTTGGCGTTCTTGAGCGCATCTTCGGCCGCAGCTTTGGCCGCATTGGCTTTTTCGTCGTCCAGATCCTTACCGCGCACCGCTGTGTCTGACAACACAGTGACGCAATTTGGCTGCACCTCGAGCAAGCCCCCAGCGACAAAAATAAACTCTTCCGAGCCGTCCGCCTTTTCAATGCGAACCGAACCCGCCTTGATGCGGGTGATCAGCGGTGTGTGGCGGGGGTAAATGCCCAGCTCGCCCGCCTCGCCCGGCAAAGCCACAAACCTGGCCTCACCCGAGAAGATGGACTCTTCGGCGCTTACAACGTCAACGTGAATCGTGTTCATGAACTACTCCATTTAAAAGATGAGTGGAAAGCAAGTTATCGGATGTCTGGCTAGGCGTTGCGCGGAAATGTGCTTACTGCACATTGAGCACAACAACAACGCCAGGCATTCGATTACGCCGCTTTACGCCATCTTTTTGGCTTTTTCCATGGCTTCGTCGATAGTACCGACCATGTAGAACGCTTGTTCTGGCATGTGGTCACACTCGCCGTTCACAATCATCTTGAAGCCACGGATGGTTTCCGACAAAGGAACGTACTTGCCGGGCGAGCCGGTAAACACTTCAGCCACGTGGAAAGGCTGGCTCAGGAAACGCTGGATCTTGCGGGCACGGGCCACGGCCAGTTTGTCTTCGGGGGCCAAGTCATCCATACCCATGATGGCGATAATGTCGCGCAGTTCGCGGTAGCGCTGCAGCGTGCCTTGCACGGCGCGGGCCGTGTTGTAGTGGTCTTCACCCACCACGTTGGGGGACAACTGGCGGCTGGTGGAGTCCAGTGGATCGACCGCAGGGTAGATACCCAGCGAAGCGATGTCACGAGACAACACGACGGTGGAGTCCAAGTGAGCGAAGGTGGTCGCAGGCGAAGGATCGGTCAAGTCATCCGCTGGCACGTAAACGGCCTGGATGGACGTGATCGAGCCGACCTTGGTCGAGGTAATACGCTCTTGCAGACGGCCCATTTCTTCGGCCAGCGTAGGCTGGTAACCCACGGCGGAAGGCATACGGCCTAGCAACGCGGACACTTCGGTACCGGCCAGTGTGTAGCGGTAGATGTTGTCCACGAAGAACAGAACGTCCTTGCCTTCGTCACGGAAGGACTCAGCAATGGTCAGACCGGTCAAGGCCACGCGCAAACGATTCCCTGGGGGCTCATTCATCTGGCCGTACACCATGGCCACTTTGGAGTCTTCCAGCTTTTCCAGGTTCACAACGCCGGAGTCGGCCATCTCGTGGTAAAAGTCATTCCCTTCACGGGTACGCTCACCCACACCGGCAAACACGGACAAACCGCTGTGTGCCTTGGCGATGTTGTTGATCAGCTCCATCATGTTCACGGTCTTGCCCACGCCGGCACCACCGAACAGGCCCACCTTGCCGCCCTTGGCGAACGGACACACCAAGTCAATCACCTTGATGCCGGTTTCGAGCAGTTCTTGCGATGGGCTCAGTTCGTCGTATGCAGGGGCCTTGCGGTGAATCGACATAGTCAATTCAGAGCTGACGGGACCGCGCTCGTCGATGGGCGCGCCGAGCACGTCCATGATGCGTCCCAGAGTGGCTTTGCCGACGGGAACCATGATGGGAGACGCGGTGTTCCTCACCATGGTGCCGCGACGCAAGCCATCGGAAGAGCCCAGAGCAATGGTACGAACGATGCCGTCACCCAACTGCTGCTGTACTTCCAGCGTAAGCGTGGAGCCATCCATCTTCAGCGCGTCGTAGATTTTT
>JANOAP010000710.1:0-4548 GCA_031411175.1 Rhodoferax sp.
CGGGTGATGTGAATGCTGCTGAACTGGAGTTTCGCAAAGCGCTGGAGCTGAAATACGCGCCAGACTTGGTCATCCCCCAGTTGGCGAAGGCCATGCTGGGGCAGGGGCAGGTGAAAAAACTCACGGAAGAATTTGCCAAGACTGAATTGGGCAGCCCCGCAGCCAAGGCAGATTTGCAAAACACGCTGGCAGCAGCTTATGGCGCGTTGGGGAAGGCGGATCTTTCCCAAGCTGCGCTGAACGCTTCACTTCAGGCTCAGCCAGATTTCGCCCCTGCGCTGATTGCCCAGGCGAGACAAAAAGCCGGGGCAAAGGACTATGACGGTGCCATGGCTGCGGCAGACGCCATCATTGCCAAAACGCCCGGCAGTTTTGACGCCTGGAAGCTCAAGGGCGACATTCAATTCGTCAAAGGCCAGCCTGCCGATGCGCTGGTCTCTTTCCGCAAGACTGTGGAGATCAAGCCGGACTTTCTTGCCGGATACGCTGGCATCCTGACTATTTTGCTGGGCCAGAACAATCTGGTGGATGCGGAAAAGCAAATAGATCAACTCAAAAAAGTTGCGCCCAATCATCCGCAAACAAAATACCTTCAGACTCAACTGGCGTACCAGAAAAAAGACTTCAAGTCAGCACGGGAGCTGGCCCAGCAGCTGCTGAGAATTGCGCCAAACAATGCCAGAGCTTTGCAGTTGGCGGGTGCCGTCGAATTCCAGCTCGCGTCTTTTGTGCAAGCCGAGGCATTGCTCAGTAAAGCCGTGCAGGCTGCCCCTGAACTCCCTCTGGCGCGCAGGTTGCTGACCATGACCTACCTGCGCACGGGCCAGCCGGCCAAGGCGATGACGACTTTGTCGCCCAGCCTGAAGGCCGAATCAAGTGACCCGGCGCTCTACTCAATTGCCGGCGAGGTCTACCTGCAAAACGGGGACGTCAAAAAGGCCGAGGAATACTTCCAGAAAGCCACCAAGCTGGACCCCAAAGACCCCAGAAAGCGCACGTCCCTCGCCCTCACCCACATGATTGACGGCAAAGAAGATGCTGCCTTTGGTGAGCTGCAGGACATTGCCGCGTCTGACACCGGCACCACGGCTGATCTGGCCTTGATCAGCGCCCATTTGCGGCGCAGAGAGTTCGACAAGGCATTGAAGGCCATTGATGGCCTTGAGAAAAAGCAGCCTGAAAAGCCCTTGGCCGCCAACCTGCGGGGTAGAACCCTGCTGGCCAAGCAAGACGCTGCGGGTGCCCGCAAGGCCTTTGAGCGTGCGGTTGCGCTGGACCCAACCTACTTCGCCGCAGTGGCCAGTCTGGCCGGGCTCGACATGGCCGACAAAAAACCGGAAGACGCCAAAAAACGCTTTGAAGCGGTGCTGGCCAAAGACCCCAAGAACGGCCAGGCCCTGCTGGCCATGGCCGAGCTGGCCGCGCGCTCTGGCGCACCGAAGGCCGACGTGGCCGCCCTCATCGTCAAAGCAGTAGACGCCAACCCGACCGATGCCGCCCCCCGCCTGCTGCTTATTGACTTTTATTTGCGTAACAAGGAAGAGCGACAGGCCTTGTCTGTTGCCCAAAATGCGGTTGCGGCCCTGCCCGACAACCCTGATTTGCTGGATGCCCTGGGCCGTGTTCAGCAGGCCTCCGGTGAGGCGAACCAGGCTATTGCCACGTTCAACAAGCTGGCGGGCATGCAGCCACTGTCGCCACAACCCTTGATGCGTCTGGCAGATGCGCACATGGCATCAAAAAACAAGGACGCCGCAGCGCAAAGCCTGCGCAAGGCGCTTGAAGTCAAGCCCGACCTGGTCGATGCCCAGCGTGGCCTGATCATGCTCAACCTGGACGCCAAAAAATACTCAGAGGCCGTGACCATGGCGCGCACGGTACAAAAGCAACGGCCCAAAGAGGCCATCGGGTTCATTCTGGAAGGTGACGTGAACGCGGCCCAAAAGAGCTGGGACGCTGCCATCGTTGCCTACCGGGCTGGCCTGACCGCGGCGCCATCTGCCGAACTGGCGTTGAAAACCCATGCTGCCCTCAACGGGGCCAATAAAGCGGCTGATGCTGATAAATTTGCAGCAACCTGGCTCAAAGATCACCCCACCGACGCCGCTTTCCAGTTCTATCTGGGCGACTTTGCGATTGCGCGCAAAGACTATCCGGCGGCCGAGAAGAGTTACCAGGCTGTCATCAAACTCCAGCCCAACAACGCCATTGCCTACAACAACCTGGCGTGGGTGACCGGGCGGCTCAACAAGGAGGGTGCCATCGCGCAGGCCGAAACGGCCAACAAGCTGGCCCCTAACCAGCCTGCCTTCATGGACACACTGGCCATGCTGCTATCAGACAAAAACGATTACGCGAAAGCGCTGGAGTGGCAGACCAAGGCGGTCACCTTGCAACCCCAGAACACCTTGTTTAAACTGAACCTGGCCAAAATCCACATCAAGGGTGGCAAGAAAGACCTGGCGAAGAAAGAATTGGACGAATTGGCGAAGCTGGGGGACAAGTTTCCTGCGCAGGCGGAAGTCACGAGTCTGCTAAAGACGCTTTGACAACCAGATGCTGTCGAAAACTGCCCTGTCGGTTTTTTTTACACTTTAGCCTCGAAAAGGTCTTGAGGTTCAAAAAAATGCATATGAAACAAGGGATAGATGCCGTTGGTATAAAATTTGCTTTATATCTTTGGAATTACTGCTTGAATTCTTGGCAGCTCAAAATTTGTGAGGTGGGTTCATGAAAGAAATCAATTCAGGTGCGCCGAAAGTGTTGGAAACCGCGTCGCCGCAAGCTTCGTTGCCAGAATCAATGGGTGTTTCGTCCGGTTCCCGTCGTCGGCTCATTAAGTTAGGGGCCACGTCGGTTCCGGTGATTGCGACTTTGGCAAGTCGCCCAGTTTTGGCAGCCGCGTGTTTGTCCAACATGATGTCCGGCAATCTTTCAAATCCAAACCGCGGCAATTGTTCCAAAGGTTGGAGTCCCGGTGGATGGATGGGCCCGGGCGGAGTGCCAACACCTGCAACATGGACGTCCATTGGTCTCGTCTACGGCTACCTCAAGACCGGCGGCAGTGCCAGCCAGTTTGCCGATTACAAAAATGGGGACAAGCTCAGTAACCTAAACTCAAAATACCCTGGCAGCAACGTTTTGAACAAGAACGGCGTTCCGACCACTGAGTTGATACGGAATGTCTTGAATCCCAGTACCTGGCCATTTGGGGCAGACTATCAGCTAACTCGCCATTTTATTTGCGCTTACCTTAACGCTTTGTTGGGCGCACTTCCAGGTAGCACTTTCGTCTACGTCATGACACCAGCGCAGGTATTGGGACTGGCTAATTCCATGTCCGTTCCGCCCGGCTACACCGACATGCAAACCTTTTTGGGTTCGACTTGGGTTTAACAACCCCCAACACAAGTGGTGGGGTTTGTGCAAAATCCTTCGCTTGATTGGCTCTGCCACCTCATGGCAGTGGTGGGGTGCTGCCCGGCTGGTTGATAATGCGTTTGGCTTCGCATGCTGAATGCGACCATTTATTTGGCTCCCATTGAGCATGCAACCTAAACACTACCGCTCGCGTCCCGGCGCAGAATTTCTAATGCGGCGCTGGGATGACGATTCGGTGATTTATGTTGTCCCATCGCGTGAAACTCACTTTGTAAGTAGTTTGGGCACCGCGCTTTTCGACTCGATCAGCGAAGGCCCTAAAGTCCTCGAGAGTTTGAAAGCTGAAATGCTCGACCGCGTAGAGGCAGGCGAGCGTCTAGACATCGAAGCCGAGGTCGAAGCTGCGCTTCAAAGTCTCGAAAAAATCCAACTGATTGAAACTTTTGAGGATGCATTTTGAGGGTCGCGCAGATGGGTAGCCGTGGCGTCTCGAAGATGCTGGCGTCCCACGATGGCTTGTGTATTTCTATTGGGCGATTTGATGTTGCCATCAGGTCCACTTTGCCACATGTAAGCCGCGGCATTGATCAGCTGTATTGCGACTTCCCTTTAAGTCAACCCGGTCAAATGGTCGACTTTCGAATTGAATTGGCTGCGCCGAGCTTATTTCGGCGGTTGTTTCGCCCACAAGTTGATTTCAGTTTTGATGGGAAGCGGCCCTTTAAGCCATTGCCAGGTAATCAGGCCTTTGCAATGTTTGAGTGGGGGTTGAATTGGGTCATTGCCAATCATGCTCACGAGTTCGCAATCGTGCACGCAGCTGCGGTCGAATATGAAGGGCGTGGCTTTGTTTTTCCGGGTGCCCCAGGCAGTGGCAAGAGCACACTCTGCGCAGCATTGCTGTGCAAGGGGTGGCGCTTATTGTCTGATGAGATGGCATTGATTTCTTTGTCGGATGGGCTTTTGTGGCCTATTCCACGTCCGGTCAGCTTAAAGAATGCCTCAATTGACATTGTCCGAAAGCTGAGTCCGAATGTTGTATTGGGCGATGTTGTGGCGGACACGCTCAAAGGCAATGTCGCTCACATGCGACCGCCGGTTGAAAGCGTCCTTGCTGCGTCCCAGCCTGCTGTTCCCTTTTCTGTGGTGTTTCCGACCTATCGGGCT
>JANOAP010000711.1:0-17557 GCA_031411175.1 Rhodoferax sp.
AGGCGTCGTGGTGTACACACGGGTGCAAACACCGCGGCGCTGCGGAGAGTTCTGCATGGCAGGGCTCTTCGACTTGATGGTCTCGACCTCGCGGCCTTGACGCACTAGCTGGTTAATGGTTGGCATTATTGAAAAACGTCCCTAAACGTTTGAAACTTACTGAGAAATTCGTGAGAAATCGTGAAACCCGTCCAAAGACAGGCAACCCTTCGGAAATTCCGAAAAGCCTTCAACTATAGCAGGTCAGCGTAATTTGCGCAATGCGTTGGGTGTGTGCGATCGGTACTTTCAGGTTCTCCGATTTGTAGCCAACTCACAAAACGCCAGGCTTTCGCCCGCCACGCGCCCAGAATCACTTGATCCACAACCGGATTGCGTCCCAGGCCCGCCCCAGAATGCCTGCCTGCTCCACCGCCTCCAGCACAACCAGCGGTACCTCGGTCACCAACTGCTCGCCCAGCATCACCTTCAAGGAGCCCACTTGCTGGCCTTTTGCAAACGGTGCCACCAAGGGGTCGGGCCGGACCACCTGGGTCTTCACTCTGGCAGCACTGCCGGCCGGCACCGCGACCACGATAGGCTGAGTGCGCCCCAGCTTGAGGATGGCTTCTTTGCCCTTCCACACTGCGGGGCTCACCACGGGCTGGTTCCCGTCAAACAGCTTGACCGGCTCAAACGCGGTGTAGCCCCAGTTCAGCAGTTTCTGCGACTCGTTGGCGCGCGCGTTTTCGCTGGCGGTGCCCAGCACAATGGACAGCAGGCGGCGGCTGCCCACGCCGGTGAAGTCGCGTTTGGCCGTGGCAATCAGGCAATAACCGGCGGCATCGGTGTGCCCGGTTTTAAGCCCGTCCACGGTGGGGTCGCGAAACAGCAACAGGTTTCGGTTGCTGTCGTTGGCCGCAGGTGTTCCCTCATAGCGGTATTTCTTGATGGCGTAATAACCGATGTAGTCGGGGAAATCCCGCATCAGTCGCGTGGCCAGAATGCTCAGGTCGCGGGCCGTGGTGATGTGCCCGGCTTCGGTCAGCCCCTCCGGATTTTTGTAGCTGGTGGACTTCATGCCCAGGGTTTTGGCTTGCTCGTTCATGAGCTGCACAAAGCGCTCGACCGTACCGCCCACACCCTCGGCCAGCGCCATCGTGGCGTCGTTGCCGGACTGCACGATCATGCCCTTGATCAAGTCCTCCACCGGCACCTTCATCTTGGGGTCAATGAACATGCGCGAGCCGGGCATTTTCCAGGCGCGTTCGCTGACCGGCAAGGTCTGCTTCAGGTCGATTTTCTTGCTGTGCAGGGCGTCGAACACCAGATAAGCGGTCATCAGCTTGGTCAGCGATGCTTGCTCGACGGGCGAATCAATATCTTTTTCCGCCAGCATCTGATTGGCCGTGACGTCCAACAGCAAATAAGACCGGGCCGCAATTTCGGGTGGCTGGGGTGCCTGGGCAGCAGCCGACAGGCATACGGCCAATGTCAGGGCAAATAATATTTTTTTCATGAAAGAGACTGAACTTGAAGAAGACAAAAGGGACGATGCCGCCCAGATTGTCAATTGCTATAGAAAAAGTAGCTGCTTAAGACCGTTTGACGCGGCTATCAGCTTAAACCGACAAAACAAGAGCGTGGATGCTACTGCACATGCACTTGCGCCGACACCGGCAGTGACAACGGCCTCAGCGTCCCAGGCCGCGTGGCGTGAGCAGGCGCTCTACGACCTTTCCATTTTTCAGATGCGATTCGACGATCTCGTCGATGTCATGCGCATCCACATAGGTGTACCAGACGGCCTCGGGGTAAACCACCGCCACGGGGCCAGCGGCACAGCGGTCCAGGCAGCCCGCTTTGTTCACGCGTACTTTGCCGGTTCCAGACAGGCCAGCCGCTTTCACTTGTGACTTGCAGCGGTCAAACCCCTCTTGCGCCCGGTGCAAGGCACAACAGTCTTCGCCATTTTTCCGCTCATTGAGGCAAAAGAAGATGTGTCTTTTGTAATAGTGTTCGGCTGGCGGTGTGCCTGGCGGTGCTGATGAGAGCCCTGGCAATGGCGCAGCAGCCTCAGATTTGTTTTCATTCATCGCCCTATTTTAGTTTTCCGGCTCCCGCCTCCACATCCGCGCCAGCACATACACCAAAGTGACGTAAGGCCACACCCAACCCAGCCACTGGGCCAAGCCGTTGAAGCGGATAAACCGGCCCTGCTCCCAGGAATGCAGCGTCTGCACAAAATAGGGGCTGGCCGGGGCCTGATTCAAGACGCTGAGGTAGACGCCCAGCGCCAGCAGCACCACCGCAGCATTGACGCGCCGTGGCAAAAAAGCCATGCCGCAGGCCAGGATCAGCGCGGCCACCAGCCCCACCTGGGCGGGCAGGCTAAACCAGCCCCAGGCATTGCCGGGGCCGTAACTCAAGGCCCAAGACAGTCCTGTCGCGGCGATTCCGGCGCCGATCACCAGCATGGCAAACAGCGCACGGCGCGGCATGGAGCGGATGATGCAGTGGCCGACAAGGCAGGGAATCAGCGCGCCGAGCATCACACAGATCATTTCGCCCAGCGGCACCAGGGGCTGCAATTCGACATCGCGAACAGGCATCCAGTCCAGAAACGGGGTGTCGTGAATCAACTCTACCAACGCCGGCTCAAGGCGCTCCAACACCTGGCCCAGGCCCAGGGGCACGGCTACCGGAAACAGCAACGCCACCGGCCATAGGGCCAGCAGCACCAGCGCCGCCCGTGCATCCGCCACAAACCAGCGGTCGCGGAGGCGGCCCCAACGGGAAATGGCACCCATCCGCTCAAGCAGCTTGGCACTGACCGCCCCACCCCAAGCCCCCGCCGCATTCAAGGCAAAGTCAACATTGGAGGGCACCCGTGCCGGCAAATAGCTTTGCAGTGTTTCCATCAGCCCGGTCATGGCCACCGCCGCCAGGGTAGCCATGGCGACGGCATGGCGGCCCCGGCCTGTGCGCAAGGCCGCCAGCGCCAGCAGAAAACCAAAGGGTGCGTAGCCCGCCAGATTGATGGCAACGTCAGCGCCGGTCCAGTACTTGGGCAGCGGCTGCCACAGGTAGCCCCAGGGCAGGATGCCCTGGTCGCGCCAGTCTGCAAAGGGGAACAGGCTGGCATACACAATCAGCCCGGCATAGATGATTGCCAACGGCCAGGCAGAGGTTTTATGCATCCGGGCCCGCGCTAAAACGGCTTGACCACCACCAGAATGACGGCAATCAGCAGCAGCAGCACCGGGAGTTCATTGAACCAGCGGTACCAGACATGGCTGCGCGGGCTTTGGCCCAGCACCAGTTTTTTGAGCATGACGCCGCACGCGTGGTGGTAGCCCAGCACCAGCATGACGATGCCCAGCTTGGCATGCATCCAGCCATTGCCAGACCCGCGGCCAATGCCATAGCCCAGCCACAACCACAGGCCAAAACCGAGCGCGGGCACGGCCAAAATCGTCGTAAAGCGCAGGAGTTTTCGCGCCATCAGCAGCAGCCGGTCTCGCTCGGCCACCGAGCCCGGTGCCACCATGGCCAGATTGACAAATATTCGTGGAAGGTAAAACAGGCCGGCAAACCAGCTGGCCACGAAAACGATATGGAGTGACTTGACCCAAAGCATGGGCGGAGTGTAGCGGTCGGTGGAAAGGCCGGAGCCAAAAAAAACCCCAGCACAGGGCTGGGGTGGTAAGCCTATTTGCTGTCACACATCAAGGCCCCGCTCAGGGAGGAAAAGCGGGAGGTGGCGAACCACCCAAGCGCAATTTAGCAAACTTGTCGACAGGTTTCAAGTACCCGCCACAAATAATTTAGGGGTTAGAGCGACAATGACCGCCCAACTGCCTGTCACCTGACCGCCAACTGACCATGATTCAACCCGCACCCTTCCCGGCAGGCCGTCCGCGCCGCCTGCGCCGCGACACCTTCACACGCAATTTGGTGCGTGAAAACGCCGTCACAGCCAACGACCTCATCTACCCGGTTTTTGTTGTGGACGGCAAACAACAGCGCGAAGCTGTGAAGTCGATGCCGGGTGTGGAGCGCCTGAGTCTTGACCTGCTTTTGCCCGTGGCTGAAGAATGCGTGAAGCTGGGCATTCCGGTGATGGCGCTTTTCCCGGTGATTGACTCTGGCCTCAAAACCCCCGATGGCAAGGAGGCCCTGAACCCGGACGGCCTAATCCCGCGCGTGGTGCGCGAACTCAAAAAACAGTTCCCCGAATTGGGCGTGATGACCGACATGGCGCTGGACCCCTTCACCAGCCACGGCCAGGATGGCCTGCTGGACTCCGACCCGAAAGAAAACAACTACATCCTCAACGACGCCACCGTGGAGGTGCTGGTGAAGCAGGCACTCACACAGGCGCAGGCGGGCGTGGACATTGTGGCCCCCAGCGACATGATGGACGGCCGCATCGGGGCGATCCGGCAAGCACTGGAAGCTGGCAACTTCATCCACACGCGGATCATGGCCTACAGCGCCAAATACGCATCCGCCTTTTACGGCCCCTTCCGCGACGCCGTGGGCTCGGCCGCCAACCTGGGAACGAGCAACAAAAAGGTCTATCAGATGGACCCCGGCAACAGCGATGAGGCCCTGCGCGAGGTGGCGCTGGACATCGCCGAGGGGGCGGACATGGTGATGGTCAAACCCGGCATGCCGTACCTGGACATCGTACGCCGCGTGAAAGACGAGTTCCGCGTGCCGACGTTTGCCTACCAGGTGTCGGGCGAGTACGCCATGCTCAAGGCTGCCGCGCTCAATGGCTGGCTGGACCACGACGCCGTGATGATGGAAAGCCTGCTGGCCTTCAAGCGCGCCGGGGCTGACGGCGTGCTGACCTATTTCGCCCTGGATGCCGCTAGATTGCTACAAAACAAATAGCTACTCAAGCCCTGTTTTAGAAGGCTAGAGGCCAAATTGACCCATAATTAGAGATCATCGGCGCGATTGGGCGCTGCACAGGAGCCCACGCCATGCGGATTTTCAGCATCAGCCCCAACGGCATCAAGGAATCTGCTGACCTGCCCCAGGTGCTGCCGGATGCCGGTTACGTCTGGATCGCCTGCGCCCGCAAAGACTTTGAAACCCTGCAAGGCCAAATCCAGGCGTCGCTGCAATCCCTGTGCGGCATGCAACTGGTGGACCTGCATATCTCGGACCTGCTCAATAACCAGTTGCCATCGCACTACGACTTCACCTCACAGTACGACGTGCTGGTGTTCCGGCGCCTGGCTGCAGGCCAGAGTCAGGCAGACGCCATCACCCCGCCGCCTGACGTGCTGCACAAAACCACACGCCGCAGTGGGCCATCCGTGCTCAAGCGCATCGACACCAGTCCGGTTGGTTTTGCAGTGTTTGACCGCGTGCTGCTCACCGTGCACCCCGCCGACTGCGCCGTACGCGACGCTTATGCCACGAAATTGCTGAATTCAGCGACCGCCGAGTCACGCGCCGCCGGTGCCCGCCTGCCCACCAGTCCGCCCGACCTGATGCTGCGCATCGTCAACCAGATCGTGGACGGCTTTCTGGAGCTGCGCCGCACGCTCACGCACCAGCTGGACCACTGGCAGACCGAGCTGATCAACCCGCGCACCCGTTTCAACAACTGGAGCTCGCTGCTGGACACGCGCCTGTCGCTGCACCATCTGGACGAGATCTGCGAAGACCAGCGCGCCGCCCTGCAAGACTGGGTGGAGGCCCTGAAAACCTGGCCTGACGCCAATACGCCTGCGGGCCAGCGTGAGCGCGACCTGCTGCACGTGAGAAGCCGCGACGTTCTGGAGCACATTGAACGTGTGGTGCACCATGTGCGCCGCCTGGAGCAAAGCGCCGAAACCGCAGTGCAGATTCACTTCAGCGTGCAGGGCAGCCGCACCAACGACATCATGCGCACACTGACGGTGCTGACCGCCATCTTTTTGCCGCTGAACCTGATCACCGGCTTCTTTGGCATGAATTTCGAGTTTCTGCCGCTGATCCACAGCGCCAAGGCATTCTGGGGCACGCTGCTGGTCATGATCACCATCGCCATCTCAACCGTGCTGTTTTTCTGGCGCAAGCGGTATTTGGCGCGGACGACGCGTTAGGCGGCCGCCGCGCGGGATGCCAGCGCACGAAAATGGTCAGTCCAGATGGCGGTATCGCCCAGGATCATCAGGCGAACAGTCGATAAATTTGAAATACAATTTCGTATTACAAATTTGAGACGCAAATTATGAGTGCAACCACGTTGTCATTCCGCGCCGCTGAAGACTTCGCAGCGCTGACCAAATCGCTGGCCAGCGCACTTTCCATGTCTGCGTCCGATTACGTTCGCGAGGCAGTACGCGAAAAAAACGAACGCGCCCTGAAAGACCGCATGGTGTTTTTGTCCAAAACCCTGTCAGCGAACCACCTTGCCGAAAATTTGGCAATAGACGGCAGCACGGGGGACGGCCTTGACTAAGGCAGTAAAAAAGCTCAAACGCGGGCAGGTGTGGGAAGTGGACTTTGAGCCACAAACGCACAAAGAGGAGCCCGGCAAACAGGGCCGTCCGGCGTTGATCATTCAGACCAACATCCTCAACGGCGCAGGCCACGCGACAACCATCGTGATCCATGGCACCACGCAGGTCTACCGCGATGCGCAGGGCGACGGCTACCCACTGCGGGTGTCAGTCGGCAAACTTGGGATCCAAAAACACGAGACTGATCTGTTGATCGACCAAATCCGCACCATCTCTAATCAGCGGCTCATGGGCGACAAGCCTATGGCCGAATTGTCGCGCGCACACATGAAACGGGTGGAGGATGCGCTCAAGCTGCTGACGGGCGAGTAGGCCGCCCAAGGCTCAAACCAGCGGTGGCGCAATTTTCTCGGTCACCATCACGCGCTGCACGGCGGGCCGGTCCAGCATGCGCTGCAGGTATGGGCCGAGATGCGGGTAACTGCGTGCCGGCTTTGACGAGAAGCCCCGCGTCCAGCGGCACAGCGTGAACACGTAGGCATCCAGCAGGGTGTAGCGTGCGCCCACGAACCAGGCGCTGTCTGCCACCAACTTCCCGGCCTGCACGCGTGCAAGTTCATCGTCCAGTTGTTGCAGCATGCCGCCAATGCGACTCTGCGCCTGGGTCTTGACCTCTTGCGCCCCGGCCACATTGCCCGCAGCCACATAGCGGTCCGGGTAGAAGTACATGATCAGGCTGGGCTGCAGCGTGTTGGTCAGCCACATCAGCCACTTGTAGAAATGCGCGCGTTCGTTTGAGCCTGTCGCGGGTGCCAGCGCCAACTGCGGGTGCGTGTCTGCCAGATGCAGGCAGATGGCTGCCGTCTCGTACAGCACCAGGTCACCGTCGGTCAGAGCCGGAATCAACCCGTTGGGATTGAGCTTCAGGTAATCAGCCGACTTATGCGCCTGCACATCGCGGTTGACCAGCACCAGCTCAAACGGCACGCCCATTTCCTCCAGCACGATGTGGGGAATCATGGAGGCGTTGCTGGGGTAGTAGTGCAGCTGGATCATGGATGTAGCCTGAGCAAAAATAAGTAGGTAAGCGGGGGTATGCACCGGCACTCTACTTCAAACCGGCCAGCGCCACGCGGTAACATCAAGGCGCTTGGGCCCCGCAGTCACAGACGGGCGCAACCTTATCCCGGTCAAACTCTCTCATCCCACCCCTCTTCTGGATATTGCTATGAAACTCCTCAAACAACTTTTGGCCTCAGTCGGCCTGATCACCCTCGCCCTCAGCGGCGCACACGCCCAGACCAAAGAGCTGGTGGTGGGCTCCAGCGCCACCTACCGCCCGTTTGCCTATGAAAGCCCGACCAAAGAAATCGTCGGCTACGACGTGGACATCATCAAGGCCGTGGCGCAAAAAGTCGGCCTGCAGATCAAGATCGTCAACACGCCCTGGACCGGCATCTTTGCCGCGCTGAACAACGGCGACGTGGACCTGGTGATTTCCGGCGTGACCATCAACGACAAGCGTAAGCAGTCGTATGACTTTACCGTGCCGTACTTTGAGGCGCGCCAGCTCATTGCCGTCAACCAGTCCAGCACGGTCAAAGGCCTGAAAGACCTGGCCGGCAAGAAGATTGCTGTGGTCACCGGCAGCACGGCCGATGACACCGCGTCACGCGAGTTTGGCAAGACCAACCCCGACATCCGCCGCTTTGAGAGCACACCGCTCATCATTTCCGAGCTGACCGGTGGTGGTGTGGACGCCGCCATTGGCGACAACGGCGTGATCGCGTTTCGCACGCAAGAACACAAGAACCTCAAGACCGTGAATGACGCGAGTTTCCCCAAGGAGTTCTTTGGCATCGTGGTGAAGCAAGGCAACAAGGCCCTGTTGGACAAGCTCAATGTGGGAATGACCGCCATCAAGGCCGACGGGTCTTATGCGCGCATCTACAAGCAGTGGTTCCAGGCCGACGCACCGGCTTTGCCAGCGCAGTAACTCGGCCTTTCAAACGACTGGTGGTGGGACTGGTGATGCGACTGAATAACAGGCCGGGTGGGCACTGATGGAACCCGTGCTCTGGTTTGGCTGGTTTCGCGCGGACATCATTGCGGAATACGCCGCGCTGTTCTGGCGCGGCCTGCAAATGACGATATTGGTCACGGTGATCTGCATCGTGCAGGGCACGGCCCTCGGGCTGGCCATTGGCATGGCGCGCCTGGCCGATGCGCGCCATTCGCCCGCCAAACAGCTATGCAAGTTTGCGCTGCGCTGGCCTTCCACGGTGTACGTGAGCTTCTTCAGGGGCACGCCACTGTTTGTGCAGATTTTGCTGATTCACTTTGCGGTGTTGCCGGTGTTCATCAACCCGTCCGACGGCCTGTTGATTTCGGGCGATGCGGCACGCAACCTCAAGCAGAACTATGGTGCGTTCATGTCGGGCATTGTGGCGCTGACGCTGAATGCGGGGGCCTATATTTCGGAGATTTTCCGCGCCGGGATCCAGTCGATCGACAAGGGGCAGGTGGAGGCCTCGCGCTCACTGGGCATGTCCTTCCCGCGCACCATGTACCACGTGGTGCTCCCGCAGGCGTTTCGCCGCATGTTGCCGCCACTGGGCAACAACGCCATTTCGCTGCTCAAGGACTCGTCGCTGATCTCCGCCATTGGCCTGGCCGAGCTGGCCTATGCGGCGCGCACGGTGGCGGGCGCTTATTCACGTTACTGGGAGCCCTACCTCACGATTTCGCTGATGTACTGGGTACTCACGCTGGGCCTGGCCTACGCGGTCAAGAAGCTGGAGGCTCGGTATGGACGAGGTGATTCGCGTTGAAGGCTTAACCAAGCAGTTTGGCGCGCTGTCGGTGCTGCGCGGCATCACATGCAGCATCAAGGCGTCTGAAGTGGTGTGTGTGATTGGCCCGTCCGGCTCGGGCAAAAGCACGTTTCTGCGTTGCCTGAACGGGCTGGAAGACGCCACGTCAGGCCAAGTGCGGGTGCTGGGCACAGCAGTGCATGACCCCAAGACTGACATTGACGCCCTGCGCTCTGAGATCGGCATGGTGTTTCAGCGCTTCAACCTGTTCCCGCACAAAACCGTGCTGGACAACATCACGCTGGCACCCTCCAAGGTGCGCGGCCTCACGGCAGCGCAAGCCAGGGAGCGCGCCCGGGAGTTGCTGACCAAGGTCGGCCTGCTGGACAAGATCGACACCTATCCCAACCAGTTGTCGGGCGGCCAGCAGCAGCGCGTGGCGATTGCCCGGGCGCTGGCGATGCAGCCGCGCATCATGCTGTTTGACGAGCCCACCTCATCGCTGGACCCGGAGATGGTGGGCGAGGTGCTGGCCGTGATGCAGGCACTGGCCGACGACGGCATGACGATGGTGGTGGTCACCCACGAGATGGGTTTTGCCCGCCAGGTGGCTGACCGGGTGATCTTCATCGACGAGGGCCAGGTGGTTGAAGAAGGCCCCCCCGCCGGGCTGTTTGACAACCCCCAGGAAGAACGCACGCGCCGGTTTTTGAGCAAGGTACTCTGAGCGTCGCCAAGCTGCCCAGCAGGTGCCCCGTTACCGGGTCTCCCGCACACCAAACAGCGCAGCGCCGTTGTTCCACGCAATCTTGCGCGCCACGTCAGGTGGCAAATCACCCAGCCACACGCGGTAGCCTTTCATGGTGTCGTCGTAGTACTGCCAGCGCTGGTTGATCCAGGTGTCCGAGCCCACCATGAATCGGCCGGGGTACTTCAGCAGCAGCGCGCGCCACTCGGGGCAGAGCCTACCAGTCCCTTTGTCATCACTGCAGGTCAGGCCGGGGCGGTACGACAGCTCGCCCATCAGCAACGGGTATTTGGCAAACAGCTCGTTGACGCGCGCAACCGGCGCACCACCAATGCCGGTGTGCGCCCAAATCAACTTCGTCTTCTGCCCTTTGGACGGCGTGTTGGCCATCAGCAGGTCAATGGCGACGTCGTCCACATGCGCCAGCACCGCCAGGTTTTTCTCTTCAGCCAGGGTCATCAGCTTTTTGGCGACAGTGCCGTTGGCATTGGCGCTGTCGTACAGGTGGAATTCGCCTATGCCCAGGTAAGGCCCACTGGCCGTGCCACGGGTCAGCTCGGCTTGCACCATGTCGTAGATGGTCTCGTCTTTAAACCAGCTGTCGTAGTCCGCCCGGTTGCGGTACAGCCGCACAAACGGTACCACCTTGAGATCGCCTTTGGACAAGTCTGCCGCCAGCGCCTTGGTGCCGTCGTTGGGCCGCGAGTTGGACAACACCGCCTTCACCCCGTTGCGCTGGATGCGCGCCAGCACGTCGGGCAAGGGGTGCGGCCCCGTCTTGCCGTTCCAGGCTTCTTCGTTGTAGTGCAGATGCGCGTCAAACAGCGGGCCACTGTAGTCCGTCGAATGGATTGCTCCAGAAAACATTACTGAAATAATAGCTATTGAAGCCCGTCCTATAAGGGCTAGTGGCCGATTTGGCCCCCAAAATACGGTAAAACCTGGCATGGTCAGCCCACGTGCTTGCCAAAGAAGGCCAGGGTGCGCTCCAACGCCAGCTTGGCGGCGGGCTCGTTCCAGGAGCCGCGCTGGTCGCAGTTGAAGCCGTGGTCGGCGGCGTAGATTTGCACGTCGACTGCATTTTGCGCCGCCTTTTGCGCCGCCTTGAAGGCTTCGACGCTAGGCAGGGTGATGTGCTTGTCTTGATCTCCAAAATGGCACAGCACCGGGCACTGGGGCTGCCGCGTCACCTCAGAGCCCATAGTCATCCCGCCACCGTAATAGGGCACGGCGGCGCTGATGCCGCTGAGCAGGCTGGCGGCCCGCCAGGTCAGCAGGCCGCCCCAGCAATAGCCCACCACGCCGACGCGGGTGCCCTGTCGGCCCACCATGGTGTCCTGGGTATTCATGCCGGCCACCACACCCGCGTAATTCACGGCGGCCTGCACATCCTGCATCACAAGGGGCGTCACGGGGTCGCTCTGCGGGCTGTTCAGGGCCTCCACAGCGGCCTTGAGCGCGACACCGGCATTCATGTCATCAGCGGTGTACCCGAGCTCAACCCCCTCCTTGATGCGGTGAAACGTGGCCGGTGCTACCGCCAGGAAGCCTTCTGCGGCGTAAGCGTCTGCCACACTGCGAATGTGCGAGTTGACGCCAAAAATCTCCTGCAATACGACGATGGCCCCACGGGCCCGCCCCTTGGGCAACGCGACATAGGCCGGCAGCGTGAAGCCGTCTTTTGAGGTGAGTTCAACATTGAAATGGCGTGAGTCAGACACAGTAGATCCTTGATTGAGTGAGCGTAAGAAGAAACACCTATTCCGTCGGGTTCAGGCGGCGGTGCAAAAAGTCCAGCCGGTCCTGGCCCCAGAAGATCTCGCCAGCCACCACGTAGCTGGGCGCGCCAAAAACGCCGGCCGCCAGGGCGGCCTCGGTATTGGCTTGGTAGGCTTGCTGCACCTGGGCGCTGCGCGAGTGCTCAAGCCGGTCCGCGCCCAGGCCGCACTGGGCCAGCAGCGCAGCCAGCGTGTCGGCACTGGCAATATCCAGCTCGTTCTCCCACACCGCCGCAAACACCGCCGCGCTCAGGCGCATGGCCGCAGGTGTGCCATCCAGCAAATCAACGGCCGTGATGAGCCGCGCGGCATCATCACCCGCCACCGGGAAAAACTTGGGCTGGATGTTCATGGGCAGGCCCAGCGCATCCCGAAAGCGCGCCAGCTCCACCAGCCGGTAAGCCTGGCGCTGCGGCGCGCGTTTGCCCAGGGGCAGCCCGCCGGACGCGGGGAAAATCTGGCCGAAGTCCACCGGCAGGATGCGGACCGTGGCTTGCGCCGCGTTGGCCATCTGCGTGAAGCGTGCATGGCCCAAATAGGTCCACGGGCTTTGGGGTGTGAAGTAGTAGTCGATGGTCGGTAACACAGTGGCTCCTGAAAAAATGGGCAAAGGCGCGCAAGGGCGGCTAACATCATTGCGCGACGACAGCATTTTTACCCCGAATCCCCAAAGCCTGCATGATGAACCCCATTGTCCTGATTACCGGCGGCTCGCGAGGCATTGGTGCCGCTACCGCCCTGTTGGCCGCCCAACGCGGCTTTGCGGTGGCTGTGAATTACACCGCCAATTCACTCGCGGCAGACGAGGTGGTACGCCAGATACGCACTGCGGGCGGCACCGCCATCACCGTGCAGGGCGACGTGGGGGTGGAGGCCGACATCATGGCCATGTTCAGCAAAGTGGATGCCAAGCTGGGCCGCCTGTCGGCACTGGTCAACAACGCCGGCGTGGTAGATGTTGCGTCCCGCGTGGACGCCATGAGCGCGGCGCGCCTGAAGCGCATGTTTGATATCAACGTGCTGGGCAGCATGCTGTGCGCGCGTGAGGCCATCCAGCGCATGAGCACGCTGCATGGCGGCGCAGGTGGCAGCATCGTCAACCTCAGCAGCGCGGCGGCGCGTCTGGGCAGCCCGGGCCAGTATGTGGACTATGCCGCCAGCAAAGGCGCGATTGACACCTTTACCGTGGGGCTGGCCAAAGAGGTGGCCACCGAGGGCATTCGCGTCAACGCGGTGCGCCCCGGCATTATTGAAACCGACATCCACGCCAGCGGCGGCGAGCCCGACCGCGCCCGCCAAATGGCCGCCGCCGTGCCCATGAAGCGCACCGGCTCGGCTCTGGAAGTGGCGCAGGCCATTGTGTGGCTGATGAGTGATGACGCCAGCTACACCACGGGCTCGGTGGTGGACGTGACGGGCGGGCGATAGATTGGACGCCAACGTGGACTTCAAACCGCTGATCACCCTGCTTGCCATCGTCAACCCGCTGGCCATCGTGCCGTTTTTCATCCACTACACCCAGGGTTTCTCCAAAGAGCAACGCAACCGCACCATCCTGATTTCGTCTTACACCTGCTTTTGCGTGATTGGCATCAGCGCACTGCTGGGCTTGCAGATTCTGGCGTTCTTCGGCATTTCACTGGCGAGCTTTCAGGTCGGTGGCGGCATGCTGCTGCTGACCTCGGCACTGTCGATGCTGAATGCCCAGCCGGCCGAAGCCAAGTCCAACGCCGAAGAACTGCAGGATGCCGCCACGGCGTCTGCCACCGCCGCCGCGCGCACCAGCATTGCCGTGGTGCCGCTGACCATACCGCTGCTGACCGGCCCGGCCACCATGTCCACCGTGGTGATTTACGCCGACAAGGCCAAGCATTTTTACCAGCTGGCCACGCTGGTGGGCTACGGCCTGGTCATCGCGCTGGCCACCTCCCTGTGCTTTGCCGCCGCCGAGCCGATTGCACGCGTGCTGGGCAAAACCGGCATCAACGTGATGACGCGGCTGATGGGCCTGATTCTGGCCGCGCTGGCGGTCGAGGTGATGTCGGACGGGCTGATCAAGCTGTTTCCGGCGCTGGGGCGGTGAAAATTTAACCAATCACACCATTTGAAGCACCAGCTTTTTCCCACAAGCCTGTGCGTATTTACGCAGGGTAGAGAACGACGGCGAATGCTTTTCACTGCGCAACGAGGCTTCGAGCCTGGAGACGGCTGAAACGGTCGTTCCCATTCGCAAAGCCACTTCAGCCTGCGTCAGCCCGGCACCACTACGGGCTGACAGCATGGCGTGCAGAGCGGTGTATTCCTCTTCAAGCGCATCGAAAGCCTTTTGAACACCCGGTTTGGCCAATAGCTGCTTGCGGAACGCCTCGTCATGCAGCACAGGTTTGTAGGTCGAATCAGCCATGGTTAATGTCCTTTAGTCGTTTGCGTGCGATACGCAATTCAGCAATGGGGGTCTCAGGTGTTTTCTTCACGAAAGAGTGCAGCATCACAATCACCCGGCCTACCTGAGTGCAATAAAACACACGGCCAATACCCTCAGGGCCTTTTGGTCGGAGTTCAATCAACCCCGCTCCCATGGCCCGCGCATGCGGCATGCGCAAGTCAGCGCCATGCAGAGTCATCGCATCGGTCAGCCGCACATAATCCGCAACAATGCCCGCTGGCATTGCCAATATGTCCCGGCGAACCTTCTCGTTGTAGTAGGTAATTGTCCAATTCATGGACCGGAGATATTAGCATATTTGCTAATATTTGCTGCAAATAAACACGTTGTCATTCCGTCATTGGTCTGCCCGTAGCGGACGAAATCATCAGCGGGTCGTGCAGGTTGGCTACAGACGCAGGCGGGCTATGGCCTGGTCATCGCGCTGGCCACCGCCGTGTGCTTTGCCGCCGCCGAGCCCATTGCAAGGGTGCTGGGCAAAACCGGCATCAACGTGATGACGCGGCTGATGGGCCTGATTCTGGCCGCGCTGGCGGTCGAGGTGATGTCGGACGGGTTGATCAAGCTGTTTCCGGCGCTGGGGCGGTAGGTGGCCTCCCGGATAACCAGAAAACCTGAAATGACGCTAAAGCAAACTGACAATTCGCAGCGAGTCAATGCGGCTCATACAGCGACAGCTTCACGTAGCACCTGATCCCGAAACTTGAGTGGCAGTCCGTTCGGAGTCAGCACATCTACGTCTATACCGAGAAGAATCTTCAGCTCGAAGCGGATAGCTCCGATGTCGAACAGGGTTGTAAATTCTGTGGGCTCGACCAACAAGTCCAGGTCGCTACCTTCTGACTCATCCCCATGCAGAGCCGAGCCGAACACGCGTACGTCACTGACGCGATGACTCAGGGCGATTTCGCGGATGCGTACACGACGCAGGGACAAGGCTTGGGAGGGGAGCATGGCGTTAAGTTTAATACTGGTCCGCCTGCTGACGTCTTTAAGGCTGACGCGCCAGCGGATTCAGGCCGCAGTTTGAACACGTGACAGCTCATGAATTTTGGTTGGAGAAAGCTCCAGTCCGTTGGGCCAGCACAGGGCACCAGCATCGATGAAAAAGCGCTGAAAGTATTCTGGTTCGCGCAGTTTTTCCAGCAACGGCCCTGTCCGATTTGCCAGATAGGCATTTGCGTCAAACACCCCATGAGAGTGGTCGGAATAGTCAATCTCCAGCATCAATGGGGCAGCCAGTCGGGCATTAAGTATCTTAATCACGGTCGGCTCCTTGAATTGAGTCTGTCGGCACCTTATGTCCAGTAGGGCAAGTACTCGGCAAACTTCTTCCCATTTCCGGCATCTTTACGTTTGATGCGCCCTGCTACAACCGCATCACTGATCAAATTCGTCATTTGATTGCGGTGTTTCTCGTGCAGCTTGAATCGCTCACGCACCGTGGTATTTGTCAATGTTCCACTTGATAAATACTGCAACACGGCGTGCTGGTAGCAGGCTTCGATGCGCTCCGTTTGCGACATCTCGGAAAACTTTCGGGGAGCATACAACGTGACTCGAAACGAATTTTCCTGAAGCGTAAATACCAATGGTGGAAGCCCAAATAGCTCAATGGCACGTACCACTTTCTGAAACCCGGTGCCCCGCTCCTCGCATATTCGATAGCGACGAAACGACCCCGCCAATACCTCATTTCGCGACTCGGGCGTGGTGCCAATCAACCGATCAGGCCGCTTGCCGGGCAACAAGGTTCCGGGATTGGTCACCTCAATCCGGTCATCATAAATTTCAACCATTGGCCCCGCGCCCGTGACGGTGAAGTCCTGGTGGATCAGCGCATTGGCGATCAATTCACGCAGGGCAATTTCGGGATAGACGCTGACATCGGTACGAAGCGACTGCTGAATCACTTCGGAATGAGGCAACGCGCGTTTCAAATAACCAATCAAGCCCTCAAAGCCCACGGCATAACCTTTGTTCCCGGGAAGCTCGTCAATCGTATTGACCTTGTTGGTGCCCCGATAGCGAATGACCCGTATGCGCTTACGCTCAAGCGCCCCAAACTCGTCAAGTTTGCGTGCTGCGGCTATCGCGCCAAAGTTGGTGACGTAAAAGCCACGGCCATCTGCAACGACCAATCTTTCTGCAAGCAGCCATTGGCCAACCTCGTCAGTTTCAGCAGGTAGGGGACGCTCCAACAACTTGGCAATAGTGACGATATCCAGTCGTGCCAGCACCCCTTCGAGTTGCAGCAGGGACGATGCCCGCAACTCCTCCCAGCGGAGCGTTGTGCTGTTGAGCATCAGTGCTCCCACTTCCTGGCGTGAGGCCTTGCGCGTGGTACCGCCCGAGCGGACCCACGCCTCTTCTATCGTTTTCCCGCGTCGATGCACGGGCTTAACGGCCTGCTCAGGAACATGAACCAGAAGAATTGAAACCCCATTCACATTGACCACGGCATGGTCCAGTGCGAGTGGCGGTTCGACCGCGTCGCGCCCCAAATTAGCCAGGGAATTGATGATTGAAGCCACGTCTGTCTGATCAACCCCGACCAATTCCCCAGAATCCGCCACGCCGAAGACAAATGCTCCGCCATTGGCATAGTTGGCGAACGCTATCAGGTGTGTCACCAGCTTCTCTTTATGCTCGGAGAGGCTGACTTTCCAGTCAAGCTCGTTTACCTCATGCGGCACAGGGCTGAGACTTTGCTCCAGGGTATTGCGCACCGTCGCGATCCAGTATTTATCTGCCATGTGATAACAAGCTATTGATTTATATGGGTTTTTCAGACTTTTCCGGATTCACGTGTGATAAGAGCTGACGCGCCAGGAGTGCAAAAGCCTGACCGTCGATCATGCTGCCTTCCCCCTGCTCTTACCTTTGGCTGCGGCAATTGGCAGCAAGCTTGTGTAGCGCTGGTACAGCTCAAACAAAAATGCCACGCGCTCAGCATCACTCTTGTAACTCTTCTTGCCGCCGCTGGCCTCGTAGGCCTTGTCCACGGCAGCGTCCAGCTTCTGGTGCGCCTTGAGCAATTCGGGCGGCATGGTCAGCGGGTCATACAGGTCGGCCAGCGTGGCGGGTTGGCTGCCGGACTGGAATTTGGCACGCACATCGAGCACGGTTTGCGCTGCGATTTCGATAGCTTCTTGAGCTTTATTTACGGGGGCTACAGGTTGATTCGGCTTAGAATTGTGAGGGAATTCGGGCCAAGGGAAGTTGTTGTAGACGATTTGTGCCGAGTACTGGTAGTCGCTCTTCATGCGACCAGCCGTCGCCCGCATCCACGCCATATGCATGGTTGATTGCAGAATGCCCAACTC
>JANOAP010000712.1:0-8276 GCA_031411175.1 Rhodoferax sp.
TTCATTTCTTCTGCCTTTGCCCAAACCGCTCCTGCTGCCGCTGTCGGAGGTGACATGCAATCCTCCCTGATGAGCATGCTGCCGCTGGTGCTGATGTTTGTGGTGCTTTACTTTGTGATGATTCGCCCTCAGATGAAGAAACAGAAGGAGCACCGCAGCATGATTGATGCGCTGGCCAAGGGCGACGAGATCGTGACGGCGGGCGGGGTGCTTGGCAAAGTCAGCAAGATGGGCGACACCTATCTGGGTCTTGAAATTGCGAATGGCGTGGAAATCCAGGTGCAGCGCAGCGCCGTCGTGCAGGTCTTGCCAAAAGGTGCCATCAAGTAACAGAACTGACTGATTCAGTCACTCGGCCCCGAAGACCCAAAGCGAATGCAGCGAATGCAAGTGCGATCATGAACCGTTACCCAGTATGGAAATATGCAGTCATCCTGATTGCATTGGTGGTGGGCACCTTGTACACGTTGCCCAACTTTTTTGGTGAAAGCCCGGCGGTGCAGGTATCCGCTGCAAAAGCCGCTGTCAAGATCGATGCCACCACACAGGCAAAAGTGCAGGAAGCTCTCAAGGCGGCTGGCCTCGTGGCTGAGGTTGTGGCGCTCGAAGGGACTTCCATCAAGGCGCGGTTTGACTCGGCGGAGGTTCAGCTCAAGGCCAAGGACGCGATCCAGAAGGCGCTGATCCCCGACCCGGCCGAGCCTGGCTATGTGGTGGCACTCAATTTGTTGAGCCGTTCACCGGCCTGGCTGTCGGCTTTGCATGCCGCTCCCATGTATCTGGGACTGGATTTGCGGGGTGGCGTTCACTTTATGCTCCAGGTGGACATGCCTGCGGCCCTGACCAAAAAGGCCGAATCCCTGTCAGGTGATATCCGTACCGTACTGCGTGAAAAAAATATCCGGCACAGTGGCATCAGCCGCACGGGTCAGGTGATTGACATCCGTTTCCGCGATGCCGCCACGCTGGAAGCGGCCAAGCGTGTGGTGCAAGACCAGTTCGCTGATTTGCAGACTACCGATGGGCCTGACGGCACTGATTACAAGCTCAGTGCATCGATCAAGCCCGTCTCTGCCCGTACGGTGCAGGATCAGGCGCTCAAGCAGAACATCACCACGCTTCACAACCGCATCAACGAACTGGGTGTGGCCGAGCCGGTGATCCAGCAGCAGGGTCTGGACCGCATCGTGGTCCAGTTGCCGGGCGTGCAGGATACCGCCAAGGCCAAGGACATTCTGGGCCGTACCGCAACGCTGGAAGTGCGCATGGTTGACGAGACCGGTGAGGCGCGGGCTGCTGAAAATGGCTCTGGCCCGGTGCCGTTTGGTTCGGAGCGCTTTCTTGAGCGCAGTGGCCAGCCCGTGATTGTCAAGAAGCAGGTCATTTTGACCGGCGAAAACCTGACTGATGCCCAGCCCGGCTTTGACAGCCAGACCCAAGAAGCTGCTGTGCATTTGACGCTGGATGCGAAGGGTGCGCGCATTTTCCGCGATGTGACCCGCGAAAGCATTGGCAAACGGATGGCGATTTTGCTGTTTGAAAAAGGCAAGGGCGAAGTGGTGACGGCGCCGGTGATCCGCTCCGAGATTTCGGGTGGCCGGGTGCAAATATCGGGCCGGATGACTACGGTGGAGGCCGCTGATACGGCGTTGTTGTTGCGCGCCGGTTCGCTGGCTGCGCCCATGGAAATCATCGAGGAACTCACCATTGGCCCCAGCTTGGGCGCAGAAAACATTGCCAAGGGCTTTAACAGCGTGACGTGGGGCTTTGTCGCGGTGGCGGTGTTCATGTGTTGTTACTACCTGTTATTTGGCGTTTTTTCCAGCATTGCGCTGGCCTTTAATTTGCTGTTGCTGGTGGCTGTGCTTTCAATGTTGCAAGCCACCTTGACGCTGCCCGGCATGGCGGCCATGGCCCTGGTTTTGGGTATGGCCATTGATGCCAATGTGCTGATCAATGAGCGCGTGCGCGAGGAATTGCGCAATGGGGCATCGCCGCAGGCAGCGATTCATTCCGGCTATGACCGCGCATGGGCAACGATTCTGGACTCCAACGTCACCACGCTCATTGCGGGCATGGCACTGCTGGCCTTTGGGTCGGGGCCGGTTCGCGGCTTCGCCGTGGTGCACTGCCTGGGCATCATGACCAGCATGTTCTCCGGTGTGTTTTTCTCGCGGGGATTGGTAAACTTGTGGTACGGTCGCCAAAACAAGCTCAAGAGTGTGTCAATTGGTACCGTTTGGCGACCAGATAATCTGGCGACAACCCAGACTCTGGTCAAGCCCGGTTAAGCCCGGTTAAGCCAGATTCAGTGAAAGCAGGGGAAGGCAGGCATGGAATTTTTCAAAATCAAGCGCGACATTCCGTTCATGCGGAATGCACTCATTTTTAATCTTGTTTCGCTGGTCACCTTTCTGGCGGCGGTTTTTTTCCTGTTCTCGCGCGGCTTGCACTTGTCTGTGGAATTCACCGGCGGCACGCTGATGCAGGTCAGTTATTCACAGTCCGCCGACTTGAATTCCGTGCGCAGTACGGTTGCGTCGTTGGGGTTTTCTGACGTTCAGGTTCAAAACTTTGGCACAGCGCGCGATGTGTTGATCCGCATGCCCGCCACCAAAGGGGTGAGTTCTGCGCAGCAAAGCGACAAGGTCATGGCGGCCCTCAAAGTGACCGATTCATCGGCCGTTCTGCGTCGCACCGAGTTCGTTGGCCCCCAGGTCGGAGATGAGCTGGCAACGGATGGCCTCAAGGCGCTTGCCTTTGTGGTGGTCGGCATCATGATTTACCTAGCCATCCGCTTTGAGTGGAAATTTGCCGTGGCGGCCATTATTGCCAACCTTCACGACGTGATCATTATTCTGGGCTTCTTTGCATTCTTTCAATGGGAATTCTCGCTGCCTGTGCTGGCAGCGGTGTTGGCCGTGCTGGGTTACTCCGTCAACGAGTCGGTCGTGATTTTTGACCGGATCCGTGAAAACTTCCGCCGCTACCGCAAGATGAACACCGTGGAGATCATTGACAACGCCATCACGTCAACCATCAGCCGGACCATCATTACCCACGGCTCCACCCAGTTGATGGTGTTGTCCATGCTGTTGTTTGGCGGTGCTACCTTGCACTACTTTGCGTTGGCCCTGACCATTGGTATCCTGTTCGGTATTTACTCTTCGGTGTTTGTTGCGGCGGCCATTGCGATGTGGCTGGGTATTGCGCGGGAAGACCTGATCAAGGGTCCGGTCAAGAAAGAGGGCGATCCAAATGACCCGAACGCCGGGGCAACTGTCTAGACAATAGCGCTGAAGCATGGCCTCAAATCCTTCATTTGCCCAGCGTGCACAACTTGCCCAGGAAGTGCGCAAGCGTTTTGTGGCGGATGCCGGGCGTGCCATGGTCGAGATCAGCACCACGGTCCAGGAGCGGCTGACAACATTGATGAATGAAGCCGCGCCCTCGCGCGAAATGCAGGTGAGGCGTGACGCCTGGACCATCTACCAGCGTGCCCGTGCCGTTTGGCTTGATGGCACCATGAAAGCTTGGCAAAAGGCGTTGCTTCCGGTGACCGCGCCTGTCAGCAAGGGACTCAGTTCCGACCTGGAATTGGATGGCCTGCAGTTGGTCGGCACTGAAGTCGTCGAGAACAAGATTGTCGCCTCCAGACTGGTTCTGGGCGTGGCGGAAAAGATGACCGCGCAGCGGGATGATCTGCGGGTTCGCATGCGGGTGCTTGAGGGGATGGAAGACCTTGAGGCGCACGACATCTTGCGGCCTGAAGTGTTGATTCTTCAAATCGTTGAGCAATGGGCTGCGGCTGGCATGCCGCGTGAATCCTGGCCTTTGGTGCAGGAAGTTGTCCAACGCCTTTTGATTGAGCGTCTTAAGGCGGCGTATCACAATTGCAACGAATTCCTGATCAAACAAGGCGTGCTGCCTACGATTGACCTGAAGGACCGCGTCAAGCGAGTGCCCAGCGCCAATTCACCTGCCCGAGCTCCACGTGCACCGGGTCAACCCCCCGACGCGGGTCCATCCACCAGCGGCAAGCTATCCGGACAAAGCAGCCACGGCGATCTTGGCGGATACCAGGGTGGCTATGCAGGGGCTCAACAGGGCGGCCAGACCACGCCTAGCGGTCGTGGAGGTGTGACGGCACCCAACTCCATCAGTCCACCGGCATCTGGTCGCTCAGCAGCGGGTGCCTTTGGTGGCCGCCTGGGGTGGGGGGGTGACCCGGCTGTTGAGGCGTCAGGTGCTTCGCCGCAGCAGCCCACGCCTGCGGGTCAGCCGCGCGGACCGGGTCCACAGGGCGGGCCATCAGCGCCAGATCAGCAACATGCGGCATCGGCCTACGCCAATGCCAATGCGCATGAGGAAACCCGGATGCTGACGGCCACCACGCCCTTGGCGCGGGCCCGGAGTCGGGCTCAGGGCGTGATGGGCCAGCTCAAACGGTTGCTGATTGGTCGGGCCGGGTCTGATTTCGAAGCGACATCGTTTGAGCCACCCACGCCAGCGCTGGCCAAAGCCATTGCCGCGCGGCCTGTGCCGGGTGATGACGTCTACGTCGGCAGCGGCACGGTTATGGATGAGTACACCCCGGCGGGCGTCGCCAGGGTTGCCGGGCGACTGCGTGAGCAGACCACCGAGCTCAAAAACAAGGCTGAGACCAAGAGCGAGAAAGCCACCATTGAAATCGTGGCGCTGATGTTTCAAGCCATCTTGCAGGAAGACCGGATTCCGCCAGCCATTCGTGTCTGGTTTGCGCGCCTGCAAATGCCGGTTTTGCGCGTGGCCCTGGAAGAACCCGATTTTTTTGGCACACTGAACCATCCGGCGCGTCAACTGATTGACCGCATGGGCTCCTGTGTCATGGGTTTTGACGCCAGTGGTGTGCAGGGCACTGCCATGGAAGCCGAAATCAAACGCGTGGTTCAGGTGATTGAGCAGTACCCTGAAACCGGCAAGCGCGTGTACCAGCTGGTTTATGAGGAGTTCCAGAAATTTCTGGCCAAATTCCTGACTGAAAAAGGCTCGACCCAGAAAGTGGTGAGCGTCGCGCAACAGGTCGAGCAAAAGGAAACGCTTACGATCCAGTACACGATCGAGATGCGCAACATGCTCAAGGATATGCCTGTGCAGGAGGAGATCCGCGAATTCCTCTTCAAGGTGTGGGCCGAGGTATTGGCCGTTGCCGCTGTACGCAAGGGCCCCCAGCATGTGGAGACACTGGAGCTGAAAAAATCGTCCACCGACCTGGTCTGGGCGGCCAGTGCCAAGCCCAATCGCAGCGACCGCGCCCGTGTGATTGCCGGTTTGCCAAAACTGCTGCAGCGCCTTCGCACCGGAATGACCCTTCTGGGCGTAGCGCCATCGCAGCAGGATGTGCACATCAAGACCGTGAGCGACACGCTGGCTGATGCCTTTCTGTCCAAGACTCAGGCGGTGCCGCAGGCGCAAATTGAGGCCATGGCCAAGCGGCTGGCCAATCTGGAAGATTTTGTCAGCGAAGACGGCATGGGCGACTTGCCGCTGGATGCCGAAAGCATAGAGATCATGCTGGGCATAGATTCTTCCACCATCGACGTGGTGACTGATGGCGGCTCCAAGCCAACGGCCGCCATGCTGGCTTGGGCCCAGGAGCTGCAGTTGGGGTCATGGTTTACGCTGGACCACAACCGGCGTGTGACGCAGGTGCAATATGTCTGGCGCAGTGATCGCAAGCATCTCAACCTGTTTGCCTCCACGGACGGGCACAGCTTCCTGATTCAGGCTGGGCGGTTGGCCGCCTATCTGCAAGCGGGCTTGCTGCTGCCACAGGAAGAGGAAACACTGACTGTGCGTGCAACCCGCGACGCCCTTGCGAAGCTGGAAGCCAATCCGGAGCGATTGCTGGAGTAAGGGTGCGTGCGCTGCGCTCAGTGCGCAATGCGGGCGCTGCTGTCGTCGCACAACTCGTCGAGCACCAGGGCATCGGGTTCCTCGCCAAAGCTCCAGTAAACCATCAAGACAATGATTTTGAGGTCGTCTAGTGGAAGTGGGTCGCCCGGTGCAGCCATGGCCCGGTCCATCACTATTTCGCGCATGGATGCCGGGAGAACGTTGGAGGCTTCCAGGAAGGTCACAAAGCCGAGACATTCGGACCCTAAATGATCCTGCTCGGCCACCGAGTAAACGCGCATGCTATTGGCAGATTGCACGGATGCCTCCGTGGCGTATGTCGGGATGTCGCTGCTTGAGGTACTCTCAGTGCCCTGGGCCACCTGGCTAAGGCCGGTCAGCCAGTTCAAAGCGTCCTGAATTTCCTGCGCATCGAACCCGACAGCATTGAGCTTGCGTTCAAGGTGGTCCCATTGAGGGCAGGCTTGTGCGTTCCAGTAATTCTCGTACACGAAAGCAAGTACTTCAAACATGAATCCAATATAGCGCAGAAACTGGCTGCCCGGTTGCAGATAAGCGGCATGCAAGGCGCATTCAAAATGCGATCACAACGGGATCAGGCGCTGGCCATGCGCTGAAACAGGCCACCGGGAAGGCGCGCGACCTTGCCATCGAGCTCCAGCGACATCAGCTGCGCCTGAAGGCTGGGTGTGTCCATCCCGGTACGGGCTTGCAGGGCGTCCAGGCTGACGGGGTCAAAGCCCAGTGCCTGCAAAAATTGTTCTTCGCCGTGGTCGGCGTCCAGGCTCCCGCTTTCATCTTCAATGTCATCTGCATTGACTGAACTCGCAAGAGCCGGTACATCCAGCTTCATGTCCTCGAGAACATCCATGGCCGACTCGACCAACTTGGCACCCTGACGGATCAGCGCGTGGCAGCCGCGCGACTGGACCGAGTGAATCGAGCCCGGAATGGCGAACACTTCCTTGCCTTGTTCGGCCGCCAGCCGGGCCGTGATGAGTGAACCCGACTTCAGGGCCGCTTCAACCACCAGCGTTCCCTGCGACAGGCCGGCAATGATGCGGTTGCGCCTGGGAAAGTTGGCTGCCAGCGGTGGCGTTCCCAATGGGTATTCACTGATGATCAGGCCGTGACGCGTGATGCGATGGGCCAGGTCGCGGTGGCCCTTGGGGTACACGCGATCCAGCCCTGTGCCTACCACGGCGACCGTGGTGAGATGGCCTCTATTTTGTTGGGAGGTTGAGCCTGTCAGGCTCGCGAGCGCGCCTTCATGGGCCGCGCCATCAATGCCCAGCGCCAGCCCTGAAACCACCGTCAAACCTGCTTCGCCAAGTGCCTTGGCAAAAGCGTGCGCATTGGCCAGCCCCTGGGGGGTCGGGTTGCGGCTGCCCACGATGGCAATGCTTTGGCTGAGGCTTTTTGCTACCAGTTCAGAAGCAAGCTTTCCTCGCCCCATCCGAGTGACACCACCATTGACACCTGTACCGGCCGCACCCATCAGATACAGCATCGAGGGTGGATCTTCCATGTTGAGCAGTGATGCCGGATAGTCGGCGTCGGCCAAAGCCACGATGTGCCGCCAGGGCGAACCCAAACCGTCTTTTTCTGCGCTGGCTGGCAGATCATTGCCGCAAAGCCAGTCCCAGGTCGTGGCGAGCAAGGGGGCCAGCCCGGCGGGCTCGGATTGCAACTGCACGGCTTGGGCCGTCGTCACCACCTGTTGAAGTGCGGCAACAGATTGTTTGAACAAGGTTTGTGGCAGCCCAAATGCAGCGAGCAATTTGCGGGCGGTTTCGTTGCCGACACCCGGCGTCAGCGTCAACCGCAGCCAGGCGGCGAGTTCGTCGCGCTCCATCAGTGCCGCCGGACTACCTTGGGTTGACCAGTCGGTCGCCTACCTTCACGCCTTCGGTGATGTCCAGAATCAGGGCATAGGAGAGCTTGTCAAATGTGCGAAACACCATGAGCAGGCCGTTGCGCTCGTTGGGCAGCTTGATCTGCGGACGGGCTTCATCAGTCTTGTCGACCAGGCGCTCGCCATCCTTCAGAATGGCCAGCACATGGCCGCTTTCCATGCCATCCGCAGTGCCGCGATTGATCACGACCACCTGGTTTTGTGCCGCGTTGACCACGCTGCTGCCGTAAATAGACACGATGCGGGCTTCGACCGGCTTGGACGGCGCACGGGGTGCATAGCTATTCAGTTGACGCTCGGGCTCGGGCAACAGGCGGTCGCCGACGCCCATCTCGCTGCGGGCCGCGATGACGTCCAGCGTCGCAGGCACCGGTGTCGTGCGCGCGCCGAACGTCTCGGAGCCTTCGCCACGCACCAGCGACACACGTCCGAGGTACTGCGCCTCGTAACCGAGGACGGCGCGGGT
>JANOAP010000713.1:0-3035 GCA_031411175.1 Rhodoferax sp.
AGCTCACGACCCACTGCTCAATCTGCAAGGCGATTTGCTTCTTCTTCTCAATCGCTGCCAGCGCCAGCGCAATCACGTCGGCGGAGGCCTTGCGAAACCGCCCCTTGCCCGCGCGGCGAAAGTAGTGAGGTGACTCAAACAGGCGGTACAGCATGCCGGCCTGCTGCTCCTGAGTGGCCTGAGCGCTGAAGTACTCGCGTGCCAGGTCGGCAAAGCCAAACTCTTCGTCGGGGGAGAACTCCCAGGCCATCTCCAGCTCAATGGTCTGGGCCAGGGCTTGTGCGGCACTCACAAACTGTGCCGGGGCGGGCTTTTCAAACCGGATCAGGGCATTGGCGGCCTTGACCTTGACGCGCTTGCCGCTGTCCAGCTCCACCTGCGACGATGAATCTGCCTCTGAGAGCACTTTGCCGGCCAAAAACTTTCCGGCTTCTTCAAACAATAAAAACATGGGGAGAATTGTCCCTGCAAACCGTCCCTGTAAATGTCTGGCCCTATTTCAGGCCCAGAAAAGCAAACACTTCGTCCATGTGGTCATCAAAGTCGCTCAGGGCATGGTCGCTGCCCTCCAGCAGTTTGATGCGAGCGCCCGGGTAGCGGGCCGTCATCTCGCGCCAGTCCAGCACCTCGTCACCCTTGGCGATGATGGCGAAGTAATTTTCGGGGCGGGTCAACCCAGTCTTTTCAAGTGCCCGCAGTTCGTCAATGAATTCGGGTTTGAAGAAAAACCGTTCTGCCGGGTCGTGCCAGCTGGTCTGCTCGCCAATGTACTTGGCCAGGTCACGTGCCGGGTCTACAGCCGGGTTCAGCAACACGGCCTTGCAGCCAGCCGTCTCGGCCACCCAGGTGGCATAAAACCCGCCCAGCGACGAGCCAATGACCGCCATGGACTCGCGTGGCCAGTGGGCGATGCCCTGGGCAATCAACGCCATGGCTTCCTTGGGCGATGGCGGCAGCTGTGGGCACCAGCAGGCCACGCCAGGGTTCTGGACAGCCACCCTGGCGGCTGTCTTGACCGATTTGTTGGACAGCGGTGAGGAGCGAAAGCCGTGCAGGTAGAGCAGGTGGGTGATGGGCATGCGCGCGATGATAAGGCCGGGCATGGAGTGACGATAATCCGGTACATGGCAACCAGTTTCGGGAAATCCCCCCTATCCACAAAAATCCTGCCCTGGCTCAGGGGTTTTGACGGGCCGCTGGCGCTGGCATTGCTGTTGCTGGCGGGTGCCGGCCTGCTGACCATGTACTCATCAGGCTATGACCACGGCATGCAGTTTGAAAACCATGGCCGCAACATGATGATTGCGGGTGTCATTCTGTTTCTGGTGGCGCAGATTCCGCCGCAGCGCCTGGCGTCGCTGGCCGTTCCACTGTATGTGTTGGGTGTGACCTTGCTGGTAGCCGTGGCAGTGTTTGGCATCACCAAAAAAGGGGCGCGACGCTGGGTGAATATAGGCATCATCATCCAGCCCAGCGAGATCTTGAAGATTGCCATGCCGTTGATGTTGGCCTGGTGGTTTCAGAAGCGTGAAGGCCAGTTGCGCCCGCTTGACTTTGGCGTGGCGGGGGCATTGCTCCTGGTGCCGGTGGCACTGGTCATGCGGCAGCCGGATCTGGGTACGTCGCTGCTCATTTTGTCTGCAGGCTTGTCGGTCATTTTCTTTGCCGGCCTGAGCTGGAAGTTAATCGCGCCGCCCGTCGTTGTGTGTCTTTTGGTGGTTGCCCTGGTGGTCTTTTTTGAGCCCGAACTGTGTGCCGATGGTGTGAGCTGGCCGCTGTTGCGCGAATACCAGCAGCAACGCATCTGCACGCTGCTGGACCCGTCGCGCGACCCGCTGGGCAAAGGTTTCCACATCATTCAGGGCATGATTGCCATCGGCTCAGGCGGCGTCTGGGGCAAGGGCTTCATGCAGGGCACACAGACCCATCTGGAATTCATCCCGGAGCGCACGACCGACTTCATTTTTGCAGCCTTCTCCGAGGAGTTTGGCCTGGCCGGTAACCTGGCGCTGATTGCGGCCTTTGCGTTTCTGATTTTGCGCGGGTTGACGATTGCGATCGAAGCACCGACGCTGTTCTCGCGCCTGTTGGCTGGCAGCGTGACCATGATTTTCTTCACCTACGCCTTTGTGAATATGGGCATGGTCAGCGGCATTTTGCCGGTGGTGGGCGTGCCTTTGCCGTTCATCAGTTACGGCGGCACGGCCATGGTCACGCTGGGCATGGGCCTGGGGATTTTGATGTCGATTGCCAAGTCCAAACGATTGGTGCAGTCGTGAAAGAGCTGGGAGACAAGTTTCAGGTTGCGATTGTTGGCGTAGGCAACATGGGTGGCGGCATGGCACGGAACCTGCTCGCCCGGGGCTGGCCGGTGAATGTGTGTGACATTGATGCCAAAAAAGCACAAAACCTGGTGCCTTTTGGGGCTGCAGCCCTTCCCAGTCCTGCTCAAGCAGCTATAAATTCTGTAGTAACAATCGTCTGCGTGGTGGATGCTGCCCAAACCCAGGACGTGCTGTTTGGCACCCACGGCATTGCCCCCGCCATGCAGTTGGGTCGGGTGGTCATGTTGTGCCCCACCATGGCCCCGGACGATGTGGAGCGCTTCGCCCGCGACCTCAACCCCCACGGCCTGCACACCATCGACGCACCCATGTCCGGCGGCCCGGCCCGTGCTTTAGACGGCAGCATGAGCCTGATGGTGGCCTGTGCCCCCATGGTGTTCGAGCGCCACCGGGCGTTGATCGAGGCTTTGTCAAACAAGGTGTTTCGCATCAGCGAGCGCGTGGGCGACGGCGCTCGCACCAAGCTGGTCAACAACCTGCTGGCAGGCATCAACCTGGTGGGCGCGGCCGAGGTGCTGGTGATGGCGCAGAAGATGGGGCTGGACGTGGGCCAGACGCTGGATGTGATCGAGCAGTCCAGCGGCCAAAGCTGGATCGGCGCTGACCGCATGCGCCGCGCCATCGCAGGTGACTTTGCCCCGCGTGCTCACATGACGCTGCTTGAGAAAGACACACGCCTGGCCGTGCAGG
>JANOAP010000714.1:0-7245 GCA_031411175.1 Rhodoferax sp.
GCGATATCTTTCCCAAACTGACGGTAGAACAGAACCTGCTGTTGGGGCAAAAGGGCAATGGCAAAGGCAGCCGCTGGTCATTTGAGGACATGTACCGCATGTTTCCCCGGCTGAAAGAGCGCCAGCACACCGAAGCTGGCGTGCTGTCGGGCGGTGAGCAGCAGATGCTGACCTTGTGCCGCACCCTGATGGGAGACCCTGACCTCATCATCATTGACGAGCCTACCGAGGGGCTGGCACCCAAGATTGTCGAACTCGTGGGTGAATACCTGAAAAAACTCAAGGACCGTGGCATCTCGGTGCTTTTGATCGAGCAGAAGCTGACCATTGCCATGGCGATTTCCGACCGCGCCTTGGTGATGGGGCATGGCAGCATCGTATTTGACGGCACACCAGACACGCTGCGCAAGAACGCCGATATCCGCAAGGAATGGCTGGAAGTTTGACGGACTGTCCCTGCGGTGACAAACTGAAGAGCCAACACCCGATTGACCCCGTTTTCCGGGCGGCCAAACTCCTACAATCAAAAAAACGCACGACCGTTCTATTTTTTCTTTTATTGAAGGATTGCAAACATGACTGCTGAATACAAAGTACATGGCGATGTGGCCGTGATCTCGATGAATAACCCGCCCGTGAATGGCCTGGGCTTGGCTACCCGCCAGGGATTGACTGACAGTCTGGCCAAGGCGAATGCCGACGCAGCCGTGAAGTCCATCGTCATCACGGGCACGGGCAAGGCCTTCTCCGGCGGCGCAGACATCAAGGAATTTGGCTCTCCCAAAGCGTTGCAGGAGCCCAACTTGTTGAGCGTGATTTTGGCAGTGGAGAACTCGGCCAAACCGGTGGTTGCGGCCCTTCACACCGTGGCGATGGGTGGCGGGCTGGAACTGGCATTGGGTTGCCACTACCGTATCGCTGCGCCCGGCTGCAATGTGGCCTTGCCCGAAGTCAAGCTGGGCTTGATCCCCGGTGCTGGCGGCACACAGCGCCTGCCACGGGTTCTTGGCGTTGAAGTGGCCATGAACATGATGGTCAGCGGCGAGCCCGTCAAGAGCGAGATGCTGGCGATGCTGCCCGGCCAGAAATTGTTCGACAAGATGGCACAAAGTGCCGATTCGCTAATGGACGAAGCCCTGGCGCTGGCGCGAGAAAAGGCCGATGTTCGTCCCATGCCGCTGGTGCGCAACCTGCCTTGCAAGCATCCGCTGGGCGATGCCTACTTCCAGTTTGCCCGTAACATGGTCACGGGCATGTCGAAGAACTTCCCGGCGCCGGTCAAGGATGTTGACATCGTCGAAATCGCGACGAAGAAGAAGTTTGATGAAGGCATGGCAGCGGAACGCGAGATTTTCATCGCGCTGATGCAAACGCCCGAAAGCAAGGCCCTGCGCCACATCTTCGTGGCCGACCGTGCAGCATCAAAAATACCTGACGTCCCCGCAGACACGCCACAACGCGCTATCAACGCTGTAGCGGTCATCGGTGCTGGCACCATGGGTGGCGGCATCTCGATGAACTTCCTGAACGCGGGCATCCCCGTCAAGATGCTGGAGATGAAGCAGGAAGCGCTGGACCGTGGCATTGCCACCATCCGCAAAAACTACGAGTCCCAGGTCAAGAAGGGCAAGCTCAAACAGGACAAGTACGACCAGCGCATGAGCCTGCTCACCACCACGCTGAGCTACGACGACCTCAAAGACGCCGACATGGTCATCGAAGCCGTGTTTGAAGAAATGGGCGTCAAAGAATCCGTCTTCAAGGAACTGGACCGGGTCATGAAACCCGGTGCCATTCTGGCCTCCAACACCTCCACGCTGGACGTCAACAAGATTGCGTCGTTCACCAAGCGTCCGCAGGACGTGGTGGGCATGCATTTTTTCAGCCCGGCCAACGTGATGAAGCTGCTGGAAGTGGTGCGCGGCGAGAAAACCGCCAAGGACGTGCTGGCCACAGTGATGTCGGTGGGCAAGAAGTTCAAGAAAACGGCGGTGGTGTCTGGTGTGTGTGATGGCTTCATCGGCAACCGCATGGTCGAGCAATATGGCCGCCAGGGCGGCTTTCTGCTGGACGAGGGCTGCACCCCTGCGCAGGTGGACAAAGCGATCGAGAAATTCGGTTTTGCCATGGGCCCGTTCCGCATGGGCGACCTGGCGGGCAACGATATTGGCTGGGCCATCCGCAAGCGCCGCGTGGTCGAGAAGCCCGACATGATTTACAGCAAGACGGCTGACCTGCTGTGCGAGATGGGCCGCTTTGGCCAGAAGACCGGCGCAGGCTGGTACGACTACGTGGCCGGCAAGCGCGACGCCATTCCCAATGCCGATGTCGTCAAGATGGTCGAAGAGCATCGCAAGGCCAAAGGCATCACGCCCCGCAAGATTTCTGATGAAGAAATTGTGCAGCGCCTGGTCTACGCACTGGTCAATGAAGCTGCCCGCATTCTGGAGGAAGGCATTGCCTCCAAGGCCAGTGACATCGACATGGTTTACCTCATGGGTTATGGCTTCCCCATTTACCGAGGCGGCCCCATGAACTATGCCGACCAGGTGGGCCTGTTCAACGTGGTGCAAAGCATGAAGCGCTTTGCCCTGAACCCGCTGGACGACGCGAAGTTCTGGGAGCCTGCGCCGCTGTTGGCCAAGCTGGCGGCTGAAGGCAAGACATTCAATTGATGACGATTTAGGCCTTCAGCCCATGTAAATACTACTTAGTTAGCTATATATTTAGGAGTAATCAGATGACATCCGCCGTAATCGTATCCACCGCCCGCACACCACTTGCCAAGAGCTGGAAAGGCTCGTTCAACATGACCCATGGCGCCACGCTGGGTGGCCACGCCGTTGAGCACGCTGTCAAGCGGGCCGGCATTGAAGGGGCCGAAGTGGATGACGTCATCATGGGCTGTGCCAACCCCGAAGGCGCGACCGGTGCCAACATCGCTCGCCAGGTGGCACTGCGCGCGGGCCTGCCCATCACCACATCCGGCATGACGGTGAACCGCTTTTGCTCGTCCGGCCTGCAAACCATCGCCATGGCGGCCCAGCGCGTGATCGCGGGCGAGGGCGACATTTATGTGGCCGGTGGTGTGGAGAGCATCTCCTGCGTGCAGCAGGAGATGAACACCCACATGCTGGCCGACCCCTGGCTGGCCAAGAATAAGCCCGAAATTTACTGGAACATGCTCCAGACCGCTGAAAACGTGGCCAAACGCTACAACATCGGCCGCGACGTGATGGACGAATACGGCGCTGCCAGCCAGCAAAAAGCCACGGCAGCATTGGCCGCTGGTTTATTTGATGCCGAAATTGCGCCCATCACGGTGACCATGGGCGTGGCGGACAAGGTGATGGGCCTGACCACCAAGCAGGTCACCGTCAGCAAGGACGAGGGCATTCGTGACGGCACCACCAAGGAAGGCATCAGCGGATTGCGCTCAGCGCTGCCGGGCGGCTTGATCTCCGCCGGTAATGCCAGCCAGTTTTCTGACGGTGGTGGCGCCTGCGTCATCATGAACGAGACCCTCGCCGAGAAGAAAGGCCTCAAGCCATTGGGCCGTTTTCTGGGCTTTGCGGTGGCGGGTTGCGAGCCCGATGAAATGGGCATTGGCCCCGTCTTCGCCATTCCCAAAGTGTTGGCGCGCCTGGGCCTGAAGGTCAGCGATATCGACCTGTGGGAACTCAATGAAGCCTTCGCTGTGCAGGTGATTTATTGCCGCGACAAGCTGGGCATTCCGGGCGACCGCCTGAACGTCAACGGCGGTGCCATCGCGGTAGGGCACCCGTATGGCGTGAGCGGCCAGCGCCTCACCGGCCACGCCTTGATTGAAGGCAAGCGCCGTGGTGCCAAGCGGGTTTGTGTCACCATGTGCATTGGCGGTGGCATGGGCGCGGCTGGCGTGTTTGAAGTGCTTTGATTTTTGACTTTGTACCGATGCCATGACCCTGCGCTCAACCGTTGATTTCCTGCTTTACGAATGGCTTGACGTCACTTCGCTCAACCAGCGCGAGCGCTTTGCCGATCACTCACGCGAGACGTTCGACGCCGTGTTTGACACCTGCGAGCGGATCGCGCGCGAGAAATACGCGCCCTTCAACCGGCTGGTGGACACGCAGGAACCGCATTTCGACGGCGAAAAGGTGATTTTGCCGCAGGCCACGCACGATGCGTACGCGGCCTTCGCGGCATCCGGCATGCTCAGTGCGGCGCAAGACTACGATATTGGCGGCATGCAGCTGCCTTATGCGGTTGAGGCCGCGGCCAATGCCTTCTTCGCCTGTGCGTCGGTCAGCATCGGCGCGGGCATGCTGTCGGTCGGCAATGCCAACCTGCTGATGAAGCATGGCACAGCGCTGCAGAAAGAGGTCTTCGCACTCAACGAGTTTTCTGGCCGCTGGTCGGGCACCATGTGCCTGAGCGAGCCGCAGGCGGGTTCCAGCCTGTCAGATGTCATGACACGGGCAGTGCCCGATGGGGATGATTTTGAAATCGACCCGTTAGGTCCGCGCTACCGCCTCAAAGGCTACAAGATGTGGATCTCGGCCGGTGAACACGAGCTGACTGAAAACATCGTTCATCTTGTATTGGCGAAAATTCCGGGCGCAAACGGCAAGCTGGTGGCAGGAACACGGGGCATCTCGCTGTTCATTGTTCCCAAAAAAATCGTCAATTCACAGGGTGGCCTGACGGGCGAACGCAATGATGTGGCACTGGCGGGCCTGAACCACAAGCTGGGCTGGCGCGGCACCACCAATACGCTGCTGAACTTTGGTGAAGGCAAGTACCCGGTCGGTGGCCAGCCGGGTGCCGTAGGATATCTGGTGGGCAAGCCGGGTGAGGGCCTGCGCTGCATGTTCCACATGATGAATGAAGCCCGCATTGGTGTGGGCACCGCGGCCACCATGCTGGGCATGGCAGGCTACTTTGCCTCGCTGGACTATGCCCGCAATCGGCCCCAGGGGCGACCGGTGAAAGCGGCTGGCGCAGGGGGTGCCGTGATCAAGGACGCCGAGCAGCCGCAAGTGCCCATCATTGAACATGCCGACATCAAGCGCATGCTGCTGGCGCAAAAATCGTACTGTGAAGGGGCGCTGGCGCTTGAGCTTTACTGCGCCCGGCTGGTGGATGAGCAGCACACGGGCGATGCCCAATCTGCAGACGATGCCCGGCTGTTGCTGGAGGTGCTGACCCCCATCGCCAAGAGCTGGCCCAGCGAATGGTGTCTGGAAGCCAACAGCATGGCGATCCAGATTCATGGTGGCTACGGCTACACGCGTGATTTTCCCGTTGAGCAGTACTGGCGCGACAACCGTTTGAACATGATCCATGAAGGCACGCACGGTATTCAGGCGGCTGACCTCCTGGGCCGCAAGGTGCTGGTGGAAAGCGGTCGCGGCCTGACCCTGCTGGCAGAGCGCATGAGCGACACCATTGCGCGCGCTGCGCAGGTGAAGGGCGACGGTGTAGGGCTTGCCACCCACGCGAACGACCTCGCTTTGGCGCTCAAGCACATTGAGGCAGCAACCCTTGCCGCATGGTCCACGGGCAATCCGGCGCAGGCGCTGGCCAATGCCGTGCCCTACCTGCAAGCCTTTGGCCATACCGTGCTGGCCTGGATCTGGCTCGATGTGTCACTGGCGGCGATTCGCCTCGGTGCTACTGATTCGGTAGCTAACACACAAGGATCCCTGTGGGCTTGCCGCTATTTTTATAACTATGAGCTGCCCAAAATCGGGGCCTGGCTCAAGGTGGTTGAAACGCGGGACCTCACCTGCGCTGACTTTCCGCAAGAGGCATTTTGATGGCATCCCGAATTATGATCAATCGCATCCAGCTGCTGACTTGGGCCTCTATCTACGGAGGCCTTCTGTCCATTGTGCTGGCCACATTTGTGGGGCGCAACGATGAGTCGGTGGCCTGGTGGATGACGGCCTTTGGTGGTGTTTTTGTCGCTGTGGGGGTGGTCCTGGTTTACGTTCGTTCCCGCCTCAAGGAATCTGCATGACCCGAACCATTCAACAACTCCATGACCTCACGGGCAAGACTGCCCTTGTAACCGGTGGCTCGCGCGGGCTGGGCCTGCAGATGGCGCATGCGCTGGGTGAAGCCGGTGCGCGCATCATGCTGAGTTCACGCAAGGCGGACGACCTGGAGCAGGCTGCCGCAGAGTTGCAGGCCGCTGGCATTGATGCGCGCTGGATCGCCGCAGACTGTGGCCGGGAAGAAGACATTCGCCGTTTGGCCGACACCACGCTGGAGCGCATGGGCCAGGTCGACATCCTGGTCAACAATGCGGGCGCCAGTTGGGGATCGCCCGCTGAAGACCACCCCGTGGAAGCCTGGGACAAGGTCATGAACCTCAACATCCGGGGCTATTTCATCCTGAGCCAGCACGTCGCCAAGCACAGCATGATCCCGGCCAACAAAGGCCGCATCATCAACATCGCATCGATTGCAGGGCTCAATGGCAATCCCAAAGGCATGAAATCCATTGCCTACAACACGTCCAAAGGGGCGGTCGTCAATTTCACGAGAGCGCTGGCCGCTGAATGGGGCCAGCACAACATCAATGTCAACGCGATCTGCCCCGGTTTTTTCATGACCAAGCTCGCCGCCGGGTTGATCAAGACGCTGGGTGAAGAAAACATGGCCTCGCATGCCCCGCTGAATCGCCTGGGCGATGACGAAGACCTCAAGGGCATTGCGCTGCTCTTGGCGTCGGATGCAGGCAAGCACATCACTGGCCAGTATCTGGCCGTGGACGGCGGCGTGAGCGTGGTCACGGGTGGATAGGCTTCCTATGTCGTTCGGCGTCAGGATCCCCTTCGTGCAGCTGCTTGGGTTTGAACTGGTGCTGATGGCGGATGGCAACTCGGAGATCTATTTCGAGACCAGGCCCGAGCACTTCAACTCCTTCGACGTCGCGCACGGTGGCGCGGTCATGACCTTGCTGGACGTGAGCATGGCCCAGGCGGCGCGCAGTGTGCAGCCAGAAATGGGTGTCGTCACGATCGAGATGAAAACCAGTTTCATGCAGCCTTCACGTGGAAGGCTTACCTGCAAGGGAAGGTTGATGCATCGCACCACCTCGTTGGCATTCACGGAAGCCACCATCTATGACGAGGCGGGCAGGGCGTGCGCCCATGCCACCGGCACCTTCAAATACGTTAAACGGGGAAAAGGCAGCGCCGCCGGGTCCACCGGGTCACCTGACACCATCTCTACCGACTAGCGGGCCACCGCCTG